>JAYEFP010000027.1:0-12091 GCA_034715975.1 Candidatus Bipolaricaulota bacterium
AACGCGCTATTGAAGGCGCGATCAATCTCGGCACAGACAGGGCTCTGCGTCCTCGCTGACGATGCCGGATTGGAGGTCGACGCTCTTGGGGGAGAACCAGGAGTGCGATCGGCGCGCTATTCGGGAGAACCGGTCGACTATGAACGCAACAACGCCCTCCTCCTCGAACGGATGCATGGGATCGTTGATAGACGGGCCCGCTTCGTCATCGTTGTCGCCCTGCATCTTGCCGATGGGCGGGAGTACGTGCGTCAGGGAGACCTTACCGGAAAGATCGCCGAACGCCCCGCAGGTGGTGGTGGATTCGGCTACGATCCGTTGTTCATCCCCGATGGGTACATGCGCACCTTGGCTCAGATGACGATGGAGGAAAAGAACCGAATCAGTCATCGCAGGCAGGCAATAGAACTGATCAAGGAAGTGCTGCTGGAGATCAGCGGGCGAGCCTAGGTGTCACCATTGCTTGATGGGAAGACCTTCGCCAATTCCTTCACGGCGCGCCGTTGCGCTGCGGAGAGCTTCTTGGGTACGGTCACATTCACCTTGACGAAGTGATCACCGCGTCCCGATCTGTGTAGATCTGGCATTCCCTTTCCCCGTAGACGAACGATCGCTCCCGGTTGCGTTCCGGCAGGGATAGAGATAGTTTCATGCCCCCACAGTGTATCCACTCTTACTTTCGTTCCCAGAGCAGCCTCGTGGTAATGCACGTTAATCGTGGAATGGATATCGCCCCCTTCGCGTCGGAAGCGTGGATCGGGGATAACATCAATCACAATGTACAGATCCCCCGCCGGGCCAGCTTTTGGCCCCACGTTCCCCTGCTCCCGGAGCCGCAGACGAGAACCGCGGTCGACACCAGCGGGGACCGTAATCGAGATCTTGCTCTTCTCCTTCACCCGTCCGGTGCCATGGCAATGGTGACAGGGATGTTCGATGATCTCTCCAGTCCCTCTACACTCCGGACATACTGTGACGTTGACGAAGCTTCCAAGAAGACTCTGTTGGCGATACTCGATCTGTCCTCGTCCGTGGCAGGTGGGACACTTGCGCTTCGATGTTCCCGGCTCCATTCCGCCACCATGACAGACCTCACAGGTGACGAGCCGCGGGGCGGTGATTTTCATCTTCGTCCCGGTGGCGGCATCTTCCAGAGTGATCCGCAGCTTGTACTCGATGTCCTCTCCGTGCGCGACGCGCCGTGCACGCGATGCGGAGCGAGCCCCGCCACCGCCCTGGCGAAAGAAGAGATCGAAGATGTCCTCCACTCCGCCAAAACCGAACTCAGAGTACGCTTGCCGCGCCCGATTGAAGTCTGTCTGGCCGAAATTGAACCCCTGTGCCGGACCGGCGTGGCCATAGCGATCGTACTGTGCGCGCTTGTCCGAATCGGAAAGCACCTCGTATGCCTCGGCCACCTGTTTGAACTTACTCTCGGCCTGGGCGCGCGCGGTCGGGTTCTTATCCGGGTGCAGTTCCTTTGCTTTTCTGCGGTAGGCGCGCTTTATCTCCTCGGGACTCGCATCGCGCGAGACCCCGAGCACCTCGTAATAATCGCGTTTGGCCACGCTATCCCCTTTTGTGCCTGTTACTTGTCCTCGTACTCCGCATCTATGTACCCGCCATCATCATCCTTGTCAGAGCCATCAGGGCCCGTTTCTTCGGTGGATGACGCGCTATCGGCACCGGATGTTTCATCGCTGCTTGCGCTTGCTTGCTTGTACGCCTGCTCAGCGAGTTCCTGTGAACTCTTGGACAGCTCGTCCATCGCCGTTTTGATCTCGTCGGTCGATGCATTCTGCGACAGCTTCTCCCGCAGTCGGCGAACCTGGTCCTCGATCTGACCTCGTTTCTCCTGTGGGACCTTCTCGCCCAGGTCAGAGAGACTCTTCTCCACCGCGTAGGCGAGCTGATCGGCCTGATTACGCACCTCGACCTCTTCTGCACGCTTCTTGTCCTCTTCTGCGTGTTCTTCTGCCTCGCGGCGCATCTTCTCGATCTCCGCATCGTCCAGGCGCGACGACTCTGTGATCGTGATCGATTCCGTCTTCTCCGTTGCCTTGTCTTTTGCTGTCACATTTAGGATTCCATTGGCATCAATACTGAACGTGACATCGATCTGCGGGACACCGCGTGGTGCCGCTGGAAGACCTGTAAGTTGGAACTTGCCGAGCGATTTGTTATCGGTGGCCATCTTCCGCTCGCCTTGCAAAACATGAATTTCCACGTTCTGCTGGTTGTTCTCTGCGGTGGTGAATGTCTTTGTCTTCTCCGTGGGTATCGTCGAGTTCCGTTCGATTAGCGGGGTGGCGATTCCACCGAGGGTCTCGATCGACAACGTGAGTGGCGTGACATCGAGAAGGACGATGTCGTCCACGTCTCCGGCAAGGACTCCACCTTGGATCGCTGCACCAGCAGCAACGACCTCATCGGGATTGATCTCGCGGTTGATCTTCCCAGGGATGCGCTCGGAGATCAGCTCCTGCACTCGCGGGATACGCGTCGATCCACCGACTAGGACTACCTGATCGATGTCGTCCTTTGTCTTCTTCCCTTCTCGCAGCGTGCTGTCCACAACTTTGGCCGTCTTCTGCAGCAACGAATCGATCATCTGCTCAAACTTGGCGCGCGTCAGCTTCTGCTCCAGGTGCTTCGGACCGTTCGCATCGGCGGTGATGTAGGGAAGGTTGATCGTCGTCTCCTTGCGACTGGAGAGCTCCATCTTCGCCGCCTCCGCTGCATCCTTCAGACGCTGCATCGCGCTTGCATCCTTGGATAGATCGACCCCCGTATCCTTACGGAATTCACTCGCGAGCCAATCCATAATTAGCTGGTCGAAGTCATCCCCACCGAGCTGCGTGTCCCCATCGGTGGCGACCACCTCGAAGACGCCGTCTCCGATTTCCAGGATGGAGACATCGAATGTCCCCCCTCCAAGGTCATAGACGAGGATCGTCTGTTCCTTGGACTTGTTCAAGCCATAGGCGAGCGATGCGGCGGTCGGTTCGTTGATGATGCGCATCACTTCAAGTCCGGCGATAGCTCCCGCATCCTTCGTAGCCTGACGCTGCGTGTCATTGAAGTACGCGGGCACGGTGATGACCGCCTTGCCCACCTTTACCCCTAGGTAATCTTCAGCGTCCTTCTTTAGTTTCTGCAGGATAATTGCCGAGATTTGCTCTGGAGAGTACTCCTTTTCATCGCCTTCGACGGCGATCTTGACGTGATGGTCGGTCCCCATCATGCGCTTGATGGAGGCGATGGTGTGTTTGGGGTTGGTAATCGCCTGGCGCTTCGCCAGCCGCCCCACGAGCCGCTCTCCGGAATCGGTGAACGCAACAATGGATGGCGTGGTACGCTCTCCCTCAGCATTGGGAATTATCTCCGGCGTGCCCCCCTCAAGCCTAGCAACACATGAATTTGTCGTACCAAGATCTATTCCGATTATTTTTTCTTTCATAATTCTTCCTCCTTCTCCTCAGTATCTTGTACTCCCTTGCTAACTCCCACCTTACACGGGCGAAGGACGCGCCCATTTCTCTCATACCCCCGTTCGAATTCCTCGAGGACAGTGTTCTTCTCCTCTGAACTCTGCCTACTCAGCAATGCTTCGTGTTTTGATGGATCGAACGCTTGCCCCTCTGCCGGGATTGGGGTCACTCCCTTCCCCTTCAGAATCTGATCGAATTGGGCGAAAATCTTCTCCACCCCCGCAATGAAGGACGCAGCGTTTGTCTCATCAGAGTAGTTAGAAAACGCACGCTGCAAGTTATCGTATAAAGGGATAAAGTCCAGAACCTCTCGATCTATGATCCGTTGCTCAAGTTGGCCTATCTCGCGGGACATGCGCTTCTTATAGTTATTGAACTCTGCCTGCATTCGCTGTAAGCGATCGATATAGGAACGAATTTCTTCTTCCTTTGCCGTCGATTCGTCGTCGAGAGAAGCGCTCTTCTCGCTTTCTGCTGATTGCTGCTTCTCCTCTTCGCGATCGACATCTTGCTCTTGCAGTTTCGTATCTCTTTTGCTCATTATTTTGCTCCTTCTCATAGGTCGCGCGGACATGATGAGACGAGGATCGTCTCCAACCGGTTGGCAATGTAGCTTAGCGCCGACATCGCCCGCCCGTAGTTCATCCATATCGGTCCGATTACTCCCATCACTCCTCCGTGTGGGCGATAGCCGGATGTGATCACGCTGAACTCCTCCAGACCTGGCCGAGGCACCCGCCCAATGGAGACGACAAGGCCATCTTTCTCTCTACGCTCTCTATTGATGTCATTAACGAATGCCTCCTCATCTTGCACAGCACGGATCAACCCGGCAAAGCGATCCATCGCCTGATCGGGAACCGATCCCTGCAAGTCAGACACGAGGTTAAGCACTCCCTCGAAGTAGAGGCGTTTACCGTAACGCCGTTCGAGCAGACGCCCAAGGACGAGGAGCGCCTGTCGTACAGGCCGTTCGTACCATCCCTCTGATTTATCCTGCAGGGCAAGACCACGCACGGCATCCAGAGAGACACCATGGAGTTCCGTGTTGATGATCTCCATGATCCTCTCAATCTCGGCTTGAGAAATGTCATCGTCGAGCGAAACGAGGCCGTGCTCGACAATGCCGATGTCGGAAACGATCACCAACAGGACCGTTCGTAGTCCCATCCTAGCAAGGACGACACGATCGAGGCGCGTCTCCTCCGGGCAAGGGGGGATGACAAAACCCCCATATCCAGTGATGTTCCCCAGGAGGAAGGCGGTTTGCCGCATCGTCTCTCCTACCTCAAGGCATTGAACTTCGTACGCTTCTACGACCTCCAGGCGCTCCTTCTTCGTCAGCTCCGAGAGATCGATGAGCCAATCCACGAAGAACCGATATCCCTTCTTCGTGGGAATGCGACCGGAAGAAGCATAGGGTTTCTCGATGTACCCCGCTTCTTCCAGGTAATTCATGTCGTTGCGCACTGTAGCCGAGCTGACGGAGAGGCCGTAATCATCGAGGATCATCCGCGATGATACGGGTTCGCGAAGTCGTATGTAGCGATCAACGACCTCTTTTAGAATTAGCCGTTGCCTTTCAGGAAGGGTGTTTTCCATTGTTAGCACTCTCTTGTACTGTTTGCTAAATGATAACGAACGAGCGTAGGCTTGTCAACGAAGGATTGATGGACTCTTGGAAGCAACCAATGCGAAAGCCTGACAACAGGCGACGTGCTCTCTTTGTTGTCCCGTCGGGGATTGGAATACGTCGCTCTTTCGCCCTCCTTGGGATGATCTCAGAGGACTGCCCCTTGACAGACGCATCCTCTGCCTCTATGATAGGCGTATCATGACAGCGATGAAGGACGTAGCGATTTTCTCGGTTGATGCGCGCTCTTCTCGTTGGTATTGGTTTATGATTGGCATTTCCGCGTTCGCCTAATAATTAGGCGACAGCGCAGAAGTGTCAGAGAGGACTACAGGCTATGCCTGTGGTCTTTTATTTTTGCCACGGAGGTGAGCACAAAGCAGAGGCTGTAAATGGAGAATGTGAAAAGCATATCAAGGAGGTCAAAATGAAACGAGTATTACTAACGGTAATTGTTGGAGTTGTCTTGCTTTCCATGTCTGCGCTGATTGTAAGTGGGGCGTCGATCAAGATCGGAATCTGTCAGATCGTTGAGCATCCGGCACTCGATGCGGTGCGCCAGGGGGTCATCGATTCGTTGACTGCCGCCGGATACGTTGAGGGAACGGACGTCACGTACCTGCTTGCCAACGCGCAGGGGGATATGGGAACGGCTCTTTCCATTGCGCAGGACTTCAAGTCACAGAATATTGACCTGGTGGTGGCAATAGCCACACCGACGGCACAGGCAGCGGCACAAGTGTTTGCGGGAACAGACACGCCGATTATCTACGCCGCGGTAACCGATCCTGTAACCGCGGGGCTCGTCCTCGATGCCAAGGATCCGAGCGGAAACGACAACATAACCGGGACCTCTGATCTCATCCCGGTGGCATCGGACATCGCACTCCTCAAGGCATTGTCCCCACAGATCAAGAAAATCGGCATGGTGTACAATCCGGGTGAGGCGAACTCGGTCGTGCTCACCGACCTCGCCGTAGCAGCAGCGGATAACCTCGGAGTGACAATCATCAAGGCGGTGGCAGATACGACCGCCAATGTTCCCATCGCCGCACAGTCCCTTATCGGTCGTGTTGATGCGTTCTATGTGACCACGGATAATACGGTCGTCTCCGCGATTGCCTCGGTCGTCGGTGCGGCCGAAGAGGGAGGTATTCCGTTCCTGGTTGCCGATCCAACAAGCCTCGGCTCCGGCGTCACCCTGGCCACCGGATTTGACTACTACGAACACGGACTCCTCACGGGAACCGTCGTACAGCAGATACTTAACGGGAAGAAGCCAAACGAGATTCCCGTGACGTATCAAAGTAAGACGCTGGTGGTGTTGGATCTCGATGCAGCGGCAAAGATTGGCCTCACATTCCCACAGGCAGTAGTCGACAAGGCAAGCAAAGTCTTCTACGGCAACGCGATCTGGGAACGGGCTAAGTAGCCACACTAGGAGGAGCGATGGCTCTTATTCTCATCCACGCAGCCGAACAGGGGCTGTTGTACGGGATCGCGGCGCTTGGGGTGTTCATTACGTACCGCATTCTCAATTTCCCTGATCTGACTGTCGATGGAAGCTTCGTCACCGGGGCGGCCATCGCCTCCTCCCTCCTTGTGTCACATGGATTCGATCCGTTCGTGGTCTTGCTAATCGCCTTTGCGGCGGGAGCGCTAGCCGGTGTTATCACCGGCCTTCTCAACACCCAGTTGGGGATTACCGACCTTCTCGCCGGTGTCCTATCGATGATCATGCTCTACTCGATAAACCTGCGCATCATGGGGCGGCCCAACATCTCACTCCTTCGCACGGATACCGTCATCCGCGTTGTGGAAAGAGCATTTCACTCACTGGGAAACATGTCCGTTCTCCTGTTTGTTACTCTTGTCACGCTTGGCGTGATGCTCATTTTGGTGCTCTTCTTCAAGACAGAGGTTGGTCTCGTCCTGCGCGCCACCGGCGACAATGAGCATATGGTGATTGCGCAAGGGGTAAACACAAAGCGAATGAAAGTCGCCGGTTTGGCGTTATCCAACGGGTTGGTTGCTCTATCGGGTGGGCTCGTCGCCCAATACAGCGGATTTGCCGATGTAGGAATGGGCATAGGAACGATCGTCACTGGCCTGGCTGCCGTGATCATCGGCGGATCGCTGATCCGCTCGCGCAAGATGGTGTGGATGACGGCCAGCGTCCTCATCGGATCGCTGATCTACCGCACGGCAGTGATGTTCGCCCTCCGCTACGGGTATGTGATTGGCTTCCAGGCGAGCGACTTGAAGCTTGTCACTTCTCTTATCGTCATCGTCGCCCTTGTTGTGCCCGCGTTCCGTGAGCGAATGGCAAAGAGGGTGAAGACATGCTAAGGCTGGAACGCATTCGCAAAGCCTTCCGCTCCGGACAGGACGTTGTTGTTGCCCTTGATGGAATCGATCTTGACCTTGAGAAGGGTGACTTTCTCACGGTGATCGGCTCCAACGGGGCGGGAAAAACGACCCTTCTCAACATCATCGCCGGGACGATCCTCCCCACCGTTGGGCGAGTAATGGTCAAGGACAGGGACGTAACAACCCTCCCGACACATCGACGAGCGCGGTGGATCGGCAGGATCACGCAGGATCCCCTTGCCGGAACGGCCCCTATGATGACTATCGCCGAGAACCTGGCGCTCGCCTCGAAGCGTTCACCCCGCTCACTGAGGCTGGCGATTACGCGAAGAAAGCGCAGGGAGATGGTCGATCAGATGCTCTCTCTTGGTATGGACCTCGAACATCGCCTCGATGACCCTGTTTCACTCCTCTCAGGCGGGGAGAGGCAGGCACTCACCGTGACCATGGCCATGCTTTCTCAGCCGGAGATTCTCCTTCTGGACGAACACACAGCCGCTCTGGATCCGGCCAACGGGACCAAGGTGTCGCTGTTGACACAGGAATTCGTGGAACGGATGCAGGTGACGACTATCATGGTCACGCACAACATGGAACACGCGCTCGGCCTTGGCAACAGGCTGCTCATGATGAACAAGGGTGAGGTGGTCTACGATTTCAGCGGAGAAAGGAAGGAATCCCTTACGGTGATTGATCTTGTCGATCTGTTCAGCAGCCAGCACATCGTCGATGACGAGCTTCTGCTGAAGACAAGTTAGGCGTTTTTCCCGCAGCAGTTCTTGTACTTCTTCCCCGATCCACACGGGCAAGGGTCGTTTCTCCCCGGGGTCTTCTTGGCGTGCACGGGTTTCTGCTCTCCCTTCTGATCGGTGGATGTAGTGGTAGTGGCGCCGGAGGCGTCAGTGTGTACATACAGCATCTTCCGCTGAGGCTGAGGTTGCTCTTCCCCCCGCACAGTGAGACGCGGGTTTAAAAGAGAGCTGACGATCTTCTGCGCTGTGCGAGCGAGCATCTCTTGAAAGAGGACGTATGACTCCCGCTTGAATACGACGAGCGGGTCAGTCCCAGCGTATGCAGTGAGGCCGATCCCCTCCTTGAGGTCGTCGAGTGTGTACAGGTGGGAGAGCCACGCCTCGTCGATTGTGGTAAGGATGATGTAGTGCGCGATGAGTGGGAAGCGCTCTTGAAAGCGCTCCTTCTGCTTGGCAAGCGCCGTATCGTACACATCAACGACCAGCTCCTCCAGCTCATCTGGGTCCTTTCCTGCCAAGGACTCCTTGTTGATAGGGAGGTAAGAGGAGAGGAAGTGCGCCAACCCGTCCAGGTTCCATTCATCAGCGGGGCGGGAGCGATCGACATAGTCGGAGGTGAGGTTTGCCGCGACTTCGGCGAACAAATCGTGCAGGTAGTCATCCAGGTCATCGGAGGAGATCTCCTGCACCTGATCGCGCGGCGGCAGGAGAAAGCGATCGCGCAGGGCGTAGATCGCCTCGCGCTGTTTGGCGAGGACAAGGTCGTATTCCAGCAGGTGCTTGCGAATATCGAAGTTCCTTCCCTCAACCCTCTTCTGCGCCCGTCTGATCGCACTCGACAGGATTTCGTGTTCAATCGCCTGTCCCTCTTCCATTCCTAATCTATCCATCACAGCGGCGATGCGCTCTCCGCCGAAGATACGCAACAGATCATCTTCCATCGACAGGTAGAACTGCGATGAGCCCGGGTCTCCCTGACGGCCAGCGCGTCCGAGGAGCTGGTTGTCGATTCGGCGTGACTCGTGCCGTTGGCAACCGAGGACGTGCAGTCCACCAAGCTCCGCCACACCATCAGCAAGCTTGATGTCCGTTCCGCGTCCGGCCATGTTTGTGGCCACGGTGATCGCCGCCTGCGCTCCGGCATCCTTGACGATCTCCGCTTCCTTCTCGTGGTACTTTGCGTTCAACACAGTGTGTTCGAGGCCGCGCTTCTTCAACAGGTTCGACAAGTATTCCGACTTCTCAATAGAGTCCGTTCCCACCAAGACTGGCCGGCCAGTACTGTGCAGCTGCTCTATCTCATCGGCGATCGCGTCGAACTTCGCTTTCTCGGTGCGGAAGATCACGTCCGGCTTTGCTTCGCGAATAAGGGGTTCGTTAGTGGGCATGACGAGCACAGGGAGGCCGTAAATCTGCTTAAACTCGTCCTCTTCCGTCTTCGCAGTGCCCGTCATGCCGCATATTCCCTTGTACAGGTGAAAGTAGTGCTGTAGGGTGATCGTGGCCAGCGTTTGCGACTCGCGCTGCACCATCATTCCCTCTTTCGCCTCCAACGCTTGGTGCAGGCCATCAGAGTAGCGGCGATCAGGCATCAACCGGCCGGTGAACGCATCGACGATCATCACCCGTCCGTCCTTGACGATGTAGTCCCGCTCCTTCTGAAACATGTGCAGCGCTCGTAGGGCAGTCTCCAGGTGATGCAGTGAGTCGGTGTTCTCCGGCGCATAGAGGTTATCAATGGATAGGGCGTGTTCGCCCTTGTGGATCCCTGCGTCGATGAGGCTGAGCCGCTTCGTTTCTTCGTCAATCTCGAAGTCGACGTCTCTCTTGAAGCGACGAGCAACGGTGGCGAACTTGCGGTACTTGTCTACCGATTCGGCGGTCGATCCGGAGATAATGAGCGGCGTGCGCGCTTCGTCGACCAGGATGTTGTCGATCTCATCGATGATCGCGAAGTCGAGCGGTCCCTGCACCTTCTGATCGATGGAGAGGACCATGTTGTCGCGCAAGTAGTCGAAACCAAACTGGTTATTCGTCCCATACGTGATATCCGCGGCGTAGGCTTCCTTCCGCTCTTCCGGCGTTATCCCTTCTTGTAACAGGCCAACCGATAGGCCGAGGAACTCGTAGATCGGTCCCATCCACGCCCGGTCGCGGCGAGCGAGGTAGTCGTTCACCGTTACAACGTGTACCTTCCCCACAAGGGCATTCAAGTACGCCGGCAGGGTGGCAACAAGCGTCTTCCCCTCACCTGTCTGCATCTCGGCGATTTTGCGGTCATCCAGGGCGAGTGCCCCAAGGATCTGGACGTCAAACGGGCGCATCTCCACCGTTCTCACCGCAGCCTCGCGGGCGATGGCAAACGCTTCGTTACGAATCTCCTTGCGTGTCTTTCCCTCTTCCAACAGCACACGGAGCTTCCTCGTCTTTGCTGCAAGTTCAGAATCAGAAAGCTTCGTTACTTCCGGTTCTAGAGCGTTTATCTCCCGCAGATCGCGGGAGTAGCGTTTCAATTGCTGGGCGTTCGTCTGCCCAAACATGAAATCCAAGCTCTTCTTGATACGATCGATTGCCATGGCCTGTTCAGTATAGAAAGAGCGGGGCTTGCCTTCAAGGAGAGGTCGTATTGGGGAGGCTATCCAATGCCTGTTCTACCGCCTGTTTCTCCTGTGTAAGCGCGTCAATCTGTCCGCGTAGTTTGCCGTACTCGCTGACGGGCATCGCTGTGGCAGCCGCGAGTTGCTTATTCGCCCTGGAGAGCGCCTTATCGATGAGAGAGAGCGCTTGCTCCATGTACTTTCTAGCAGTAACAGGCATCCCACGCCCACGGTACAGATCGCCCAAGGACATGTACGCCCGTTCGAATGTGGGATGCTTGGCTATCAATTCCTCTAGCGTTGCAGTTGCTCCGGTGTAGTCTTTGTTGCGAAATAAGATCATCGCGCTCAGATACACTGCCTGCGCGTCGATGGTCGATTCCGGGTGGCTGGAAATGAGAAGATCGACATCCTGCTGTGCAATGTCGGTCTTCCCCAAGTTGACTGCCACATTGGCACGCATCAGGTAGACCGACTCATCGGCAAAGCGGTTTCTGCACTTCTCAAGGCTTTCCAGGGCCTGGTCGTACTCCTTCAGGTTGATCTGAGCCGTGGCCAGGTAGTAGTAGGTCTGGCGCGGGCAAAAATCCAGCGCGATGCTACGTTTGAGGGTCGCTTGAGCGATGTTTGCCTGTCCCATCTGCAACTGGCGGATCCCTTCTCCGAGGAGGATGTTCGCCTTGTAGTCACGCACGGCGACAATGCTGGTACCAAGCGAGAAAAGGACAACGGCAGCAACCGCTCCCTTGAGCCACCAGCCGGAGAGGGCTACCTTGCGTATCGCATGCTCCCCATACGCCGGTGCGGAAGCGATCCCCAGGGTAAGTACGAACACGAGGGATGATGCCGGGAGGTGCGCGGGGAAGCTGAACAGCGCGTGCACAAGGAACACAACGACCCCGCTTCCCAGGAGGATGAGATCGAATCGATCGCTCTCGTCGGTGTTCCTGCGCAGCCGGATCCAAAAGAAGAGGGGCAACAGGATGAGAAGGGAAAGAAGCGTGATGATGCCCAAGATCCCCATCTCCGCTACTACCTGCACGTAATCGTTGTGGGCCTGCGCAGCTCGTGGGATGTAGAAGCTATACGCTGCTCCCTGTGGAGTAGCGAGGAAGGTTGCCTTGTACTGGATAAAATCGAGCTTGTAGTTTCCCATCCCCACGCCAAGGAGCGGGTGGTCCTTGAACATCTCCCAGCCGACCCACCAGTCCCAGGAGCGGGTCTTTCCTGCATTGTGTGCCCACGCCC
>JAYEFP010000028.1:0-3326 GCA_034715975.1 Candidatus Bipolaricaulota bacterium
GATCATCGTATCGTCATCCTGGGCTCGACGAATTGGAACGAGCACTCGTTCTACGACCAAGAGCAGGCCGACGTATCGATCGAGGATGCCGCCGTGGGCGAGGTTTTCGCTTCCTATTTCGATCGCCTGTGGAACGAGACGTTATTCCCTGGTGCTGTGAGGCTTCGGGTTGATTCCATCTCGCCCGATGAGCCCCTGATCGTTCCGCTGCCGGAGACGGTGGATACGGAGAATTACCCCGCGGTCCTGCTTAAGCTAGTCTCACAGGCACGTGAGTCGGTTCACGTCGTAATGTATCGCATCTCCCACTACCCGCAGTATCAAGAGAGCGTGACAAACAATATTCTCGATGCGCTCATCGCTGCTGCAGGGCGTGGCCTGGATGTGCGCGTGTACATGGACGACTGCGCGTTTTACAAATCGGAGAGAGAGGCGAATCTGCAGGCTGCCCGCTATCTATCTGATCATGGTGTGGATGTACGCATGGACGATCCCAGCATCGTTACGCACGCCAAACTTGTCATCGTCGATCAGCGGACAGTGATCCTTGGCTCAACCAACTGGAACTACTATTCCCTTGCGCAGAATAACGAGACCGATATTGCGTTCATCGACTTTCCCGATGTAGCGGCTCCGTACGAAGCGTTCTTTCAACAGCTTTGGGGAGATGGGCGCCTTCCTGGCGCATGAACCACGTCTATGGGCTCACTTCCTCGTCGCCCGTGATCGTGTAGCTGCATTCCGGGCATTTCCATGTGATCTGTCCAGTGAGCATGTTGAATCTTACCGGAAGCATGGTGCCACCGCACTTAGGGCAACGGAAAAGTGATAAGTCCGTAGAGACGGGCTGGTTCTCCGGCCCAGTAGCGACTAGATTGACGGGCGTTGGCATAGTGAGGTCTATTCCATCTGTCGCGTTTTCCAAGCCGACTCTTCCGGTTACATTGACTGTTATCCCAGTCCTGCCAACGTGGATGAGGACAACCAGTATTCCGGCAAGGAGGAAGATCACAGCGAGCGTCGCCGTGACTATGGCAATCTGTTTCATCCCTTCTCCATCTTTGTCGAGTGCGGAGCTTCGTTCGAGGATCTGGACTCCTGTGTGCGTCGCACGAGGAGCGTATGCCCATCCATCCCCACGACAGTAACATCTTCGCCAGGAGGGATTCTCCCCTCAAGCGAGCGCGCCTTCCAATATTCCCCGTTCACAAATACAGTTCCCTGTGGGTTTATGCTGATCTTGGCCTCTCCCCTCATTCCAACAAGAGACTTGACCCCGATGGTGGGGGATTTGCGTTGAATGAGGAGTGCCTTGGAGATGATGAACACGAACAGGGCCGTCATCGTGCCTACGACGAGGACGATCGTCACCCAAGAAAGGCCGATCGCGCGGTCTTGGATGTCAAACAAGGTGAACGATCCGACGAGAAGCGAGATCACTCCTCCGGTGGTCAGGATTCCGTTGGTCGGCGTGAACGCATCGAGGACCATCAACACCGTCCCAAACAAGATGAGAGCCACTCCAACGGTGTTCACCGGAAGGATCTGCAGCCCCAAGAAGGCGAGGATGAGGCATATCCCGCCTGCAGCAAGGCCGAACCCGATCCCCGGTTGGAAAAACTCGTAGATTAACCCGTAGAGGCCGAGGAGGAACAGGATGTAGACGATGTTTGGGTCGGCGAGGTAGTTGAGGAGTTTCTCGCGCAGGGTTGGCTGTATCTTGGTGACTGCGAGGCCTATCGTGTGCAGGGTGCGTCCATCGGGGAGGGCATAGCCATCGAGGCGCGCAAGGAGGTCGTCAAGATCATCGGCGATGAAATCGATCACCCCTTGATCGAGCGCCTCTAACGCGGTGAGCGAGCTCGACTCGCGGACCGCAGCCTCTGCCCATTCCACGTTGCGTCCGCGCTCCTGCGCGACCGATTTGGCGAAGGCAACGGCATCGTTTGTACTCTTCTCGGCCATCGTCTCATCCTGCTCCTCCCCCCCTCCCATCAGGTCAACAGGGTGCGCCGCGCCAATGTTTGTTCCCGGAGCCATCGCTGCGACATCTGCAGCAAGGGTGATCAAGACCCCGGCCGAGGCGGCCCGTGCGCCGGCTGGGCCAACGAAGACGGCGATCGGGACGGAGGAAGCGAGCTCGGCGATCACGATATCGCGCATCGACTCTCCCAGCCCGCCGGGAGTGTTCAATTCAATCACGAGGAGCTGCGCCTCTTCTTCTTCGGCCTGCGCGATCGCCCGCAGGACAAGGTCCTTACTCACCGGGTTGATCGACCCATCGAGCACGAGGTGAACTACCTCTCCCCTGCTGAACGCGGCAAGCGAAGGGATCAGCAACACAATGATCGCAGCAACAATTGTCCAACGTTTCATGGCAGAATTACAGTACATCATCTCTGGCGTCCGATGCAAGCCGCGGCGGACGGCCATGCCTTATGTTATCATCAACAAAACGCCAACAGACAATTTTGAGAAGAGGGGTAACCGATGATTAAGGGTGTGGTATTTGATTTCGATGGTTTGATACTCGACACGGAACTGCCTGTCTTTCAGGCTTGGCAGGATATCTTCGCTAAGCACGCGCAGGAGCTGAGCCTCGCTGACTGGGTAGATTACATCGGGCGCTCGCCGGATTCGTTCGATCCGTGCGACGACCTGGAGCGGCTGCTCGGGAGACCGGTTGATCGCAAGGCAATTCGTATTGAGCATCAACAGCGCGAGACGAGCTTGATTCAAGCGGAGGGAGTCCTACCAGGCGTGGTTGATCTGATTAAGCAGGCGCGTGGCCGCAACCTACTCCTAGGAATCGCATCCAGCTCCGAGCGGGCGTGGGTGATCGGACACCTCGCACACCTTGGCCTTGGGGACGTCTTTGAGACTATCCGCTGTTCCGATGATGTGGAACACACAAAGCCTGCTGCAGATCTGTACTCGGCTGTGCTTAGTCAGTGGGCGATTGCCCCGCAGGAGGCGCTTGCACTCGAAGACTCGCCGCACGGCGTAAGCGCGGCCAAGGCGGCAGGGATGATCTGCATCGCCGTTCCCAATGAGATGACAAACAACCTCTCCTTTGACCATGCCGACCTTGTTCTGCCTTCACTCGCGGGGACGAATCTGGAGGAACTGCTTCGTAAGATGGGCCTTGACGGCGTGCGTCCCTGACAATGCATGACGATTCGTAGGAACTTTGATATTCGTGTAATTTGTGATATATCTGTTGTTAGAATGATTCATGATACCTGAGGGGGCGCTTGCGTGACCACGCTTTTGGACGTCAAGGCGGCATTGAAGCAATACTGGGGATACGACGAGTTCCTGCCTTT
>JAYEFP010000029.1:0-3326 GCA_034715975.1 Candidatus Bipolaricaulota bacterium
CTTACGGCCATCACCGCGAGCAGACCGACTAGTAAAGTGACTACGACAAATCCTCGCCTCATTAGAGACCTCCTTGAATTACTCTGACTTGGCAAATTGCTCCAGCACTTCATCGGGGATGTCGAAATTTGCGAATACCTCTTGCACATCCTCGTTGTCGTCGAGAGCATCCACCAGCTTCAGTACCTTTTCTGCTGCGTGTCCTTCCACCTTTACCGTGTTCTTGGGGATCATGGTCACCTCGGCGCGGCTGGGAGTGATCCCCAGCTTGCGAATCCCCTCGCTTATCGCGATCAGCTTGGCTGGGTCAGAATACGCCTCGATGATATCTCTCTGGTCGTCTACTTCATCGGCGCCTAGTTCGATCAACGACATCTGGATCTCATCGCGATCTGCATTCTCTGGGAGTTCCTCAATCGCGATTACTCCGCGACGATCGAACAGCCAGGAGACGCTCCCTGCTGCTGCCATGTTCCCGCCGTGCTTGCTGAATGTGTGACGGATAGAAGCCGCGGCACGATTGCGATTATCTGTTACTATGCGCAGAAGGACAGCGACCCCCTCCGGGGCATACCCTTCATACGTGATCTCTTCGTAGGAGACGCCATCCATGTCTCCTGTTGCACGCTTGATAGCGCGCTCGATGTTACCTTTTGGCAGATTGCCCGCACGTGCCCGCTCGATTGCCTGAGCCAGCCCCGGATTATTCGCCGGATCAGGATCACCGTTGCGTGCCTGCATCGTGATCTCTTTGATCAATTTTGCGAAGATGTTCGATCGTTTCTTGTCCTGCCGTTCTTTGCGATACTTAGTGTTTGCCCATTTGGAGTGTCCTGACATTCGCTCTCCCCCGTTCATGTACGATTACAGGCCACATCATAGCATTTTGAGGGGCCTTTGTGCAAGTGATAATTGGGATCAGACCTTCATCTACAGCTCTTCGAATGGGCTGGGCCTTGAGAAGTCTGGGACATACTCAACGTTACTCTCCATCTCCTGGATCCAGCCGTTGTCCA
Source organism: Candidatus Bipolaricaulota bacterium (assembly GCA_034715975.1). Taxonomy (GTDB): domain Bacteria; phylum Bipolaricaulota; class Bipolaricaulia; order UBA7950; family UBA9294; genus M55B144. The sequence goes on from JAYEFP010000029.1 coordinate 1,017, forward strand.
GGCCGAGGCGATCCATCTCGTCGAGCACCTCATCGTACTCCTCTTCTCGTAGCGGCCGCCCAAGTTGTGGATGATTTCGCACTGCCTCCGTCGGGTGATACTGCGACATCACGGAGAGATGTACTTTGGGGGACAGGCTTTTCGCGATGAAACGCAGACATTTCTTGCTGTTCTCGACAGTTTCTGGCAGGACAAGGTGGCGGACGATCAGGCCAGAGCGGATCAATCCCTCATTGTCGAGTTCGATTTGCGCCCCCTTCTGATGGTACATTTCTGCTATTGCCGCCGTGGCCACTCCTGGATAGTCGGGTGTAGCCGAGTAGCGCGCGGCGAGATCGCTGTCCATGTACTTCAGATCCGGGAGATAGACGTCGATCATATCGGCGAGCGAAGCGATCGTCTCCACCTTATCATAGGCGTTGGTGTTCATCACGAAGGTCGGGTTCAAGCCATCGGCTCTGATCGCTTCGATGATGGCGCGCATCTGCGGAATGACGTGCGACGGGGAGACGAATCCCACGATCGAGATCCCGCCCTCCATGATCTCCTTTATCTGCTTGACGATCTCGGATAGCGACATCTCCTGCCCGAGGATCGGTCCCCTGTTTCTGCTTATCTGCGCGTTTTGGCAGTAGATACAGCGCATGTTGCAGCGGGTAAAGAAGACATTGCACATCCCGTGCGTACCGCTGAGCACAGGCTCCTCTCCCTTATGGACGCAGATAGAACCGATATGGAAGTCCGCTCCGCTGCCGCAGAAGCCAGTGATGTCTACATTGCGATTGGTGTGACACTCTCGTGGGCAGATCGTGCAGTCGGAAAGCTCTGGGAACCTGGTCTTTCTGCCCTTTGTCATCTCGTCTGCCTGTGCCAGCAAGGCAGATAGGAGTGGGTAACCAATGAGAAGGCATCGAAGGCCATGAATCTGACAGATGCACAAAACTGTTTTACCACGAAGGAGTCAGAGAACGAAGCACTCGATCCTGTTCTTAAGCCTCTAATGTGTAATAGGCATCTCTGTTCAGTACATCTCTCGAAGTGACATTGCACAACTAGTCGTCGCATTTGACAGCTCACCCCGTTCCATTCTTCGTGTCCTTCGTGCCTGCCTGTCCTTCGGACGCAGACAGGCTCTTCGTGGTGAATTCTCCTTGACATTCGTCCTGCGCAAACCGTAATTAGCAAATCACTGCCTACTCGAAACGGCAAGCAACGAATTCTCCCTTGCATTAGGCGCTCGTCAGTTATCACAGCGATGGTCGGCCGCCAGATCCTGCGCCCTCTGTAGGGCGAGGGTGTTGTACAGCGGCCACGCCGCCATTGTTTCCTGATTGGCTCCTGCGGCGAGCGCAATACTGATCTGGTCGCAGAAACGATCCCAGTCCTTTGCCAGTCTTGCTATGTAGTCAGCGTCATCAACATAGTTCTCGATGAATGTCGGGTCGATGGTGGCAGCGTTAGCAAACGCGAGGTGTGCGTCGTCTTGATTGCCGCCCATGAATGTCGGCACGCGGGCAAGGAATGAACCGAGAGAGCGCCATGGACCACCTCCGAGGTACGTTGGGTCAAGCTCAATTGCGCACTCAAACGATGCCTGAACATCCTTCATCCCGCCGGATATTGCGGTCAGGAGGTGAAAGTTGATGTAGCGACCGAGGTTGTTAGCATACCAGAATACCGCCTTTACGTCGCTTGCCGAACCAAGTGCTGCACGAAAGCTGCCTTTCTCGGCCTCGACAAACACCGGATCCAGGCGCAAGCTTGCCAGAGCGTAATCCTTGCCTTTGTTATATGCCTCTTCTTGCTCGTCGCGATCGGTGAGGTAGGCCATCCCCAGTTCAAAGTACCCCTGTGCTAGGCGGTTGAGGACGTAGGAGCGGGTCTGTAGAGCGCTGGAATCGATGGTGGGAAGTGCCTCCTCGTAGAGGGCGAGCGAGTGCAGCAGTTGCGCCTGATAATCGGAGAATGAGAAAGTGTCGCTCCAGCGGTCGAACGAAGCATCAGCGTTAGCAATTACGTTCGGAGTCTGTGCTAACCCCGGAACGCTCAACAGGATTACGCATGCAGCGATTAGTACAAGTCCTCTTGACATCCCATCCCTCCCTAATTTGCTATCTATACGGCGTTTGACACCTACTGTCAAGTGGTGAGAACGCTGTTGATTTGCAAAACATGCAGAAATCTGGCAGAGTGGCGCAAAAGAGAGCAACAAAAGGGGGTATCATGGTTGCAAAGCGTAGGTTGCGCTCGATGGTGATTGTCGGTTTGTTGTTGTTGTTTGTACTGCTAAGTGGGTGCTACTTCAACGTC
>JAYEFP010000030.1:0-12039 GCA_034715975.1 Candidatus Bipolaricaulota bacterium
CGTCACCCTCACGCAACCCCACCTTATGCCAAATACTCCGATAATTGAGGGATCCCATCCTCCTCGATTCCGAGCGGTCCATTTCAGGCTCTGGTAGGTTCATTATCGCTTCCTCTTCTGAGCGATGAAGGTAACAAAGCCCGCTTCGGGATCGCATCCTTCCTTTGGGGCTTCGTACTCGACAGTGCGGCCCGGCGGATGGAAGAGGGTCGAGACACAGCGCCTCGAATAAAACCCGGCCTTTTCTAGTAGGGATTCAATCTCAGAAACAGTGTAGAACTTGGCATGGGAATAGAACGGATGTCCGCGCTGTCCCTCCACGGTGTATTTCTCTCCCCACGCGCTCTCCCGCGGGACAAGGCCAACGATCAGTTTCCCGTCCGGGTACAGAACGCGGTGGCACTCCCGCAGCACAGGCAACGGATCGTCCACGAAACATATCGTCACAATCATGAAGACTGCACCAAACGAGTTGTCAGCGAACGAAAGGTGCTCTCCGTATTCGCGAATGGTATCCACTCCTCGTCCACGTGCTATTTCGAGTAGCTTCTCCGAAGGGTCAATCCCGACGTTGATTCCCAACGCGGCAGCAAACCGGCCGCTCCCCACCCCGACCTCCAGCCACGGCCGCGGTGCCACCTGCGCTGTGGCGCGGATTGCAGCCAACTCGATTTCGAAGATCAGACGCCCTTCATCACCGTCAAACCAGGCATCGTAACGGTGCGCCAATCCATCAAATAGGGCCACCGTGGTCAGCCCCACCCGGAGAGCAAGCCATTAAGTGGTTCTTGGTATTCATCGCACTCTACGGCCAATTTGTTGAGCTCTTGATCATCGAGCTGCCCGGCTTCCTCCACCACCCGGACGATGTCTCGGCAAAGCTCGGGATTACCCTCCTGCGTTATGCGGGAGAACTCCCGGATCGGCCTTCGCTCCTCGTCCTTTGCTACCAGCTTCTCCACGCCGGCAAGGGACTCTAGAAAGAGAGGGAACCCGCCGATATTGAACCCGAAGAGCATAAAGACATACCTAAACTGGGTGACCCTCCACCCATGGGCCTTGAGCTGCTCCAGGTCCAGAAGCAACAATAACCGGCTCAGCGTGAAGGGATGAGCCTCCTTCAGCCTCCGCAACAGGTAGAGCACTATCTCCTTGCCCACATCTCCCATAGTCCCTCAATTATAACAATGCTGGACAACCTGCCTAGAGACCACTTCACCGAAGGGGCTCTCGCTGAAGGCCACCCCCATGGCGGCGCGCGCGGACGCGCCGTGGGCCAAGCGGTGTAGCACGATTGATTCTCACAAAGACTCGTTCCCCAATGGCATAGACATCCCTCGTCCCGGTCCGTGCGCGAAGATCAAGCGCGCCCGCCTGTAACCGATACTCGATGGCGTTCCCCAGATATGTCACGCTCTTGATCGTTGCTGCCAGGCCTCCGTCGTTATGGCTAATCACAATCTCTTCCGGACGGACTGTCAGTAACACCGGACCTGATGTGAGTAAGGTGACGTGGGAAAGAGGTACGTGCTCTCCGTCTTCGAGGGCTAGGATCGCGTCCCCATTTTTGCTTTGCACCTCTCCCGAGAGGAGGTTCCCCGTACCGATGAATCGGGCGACGAACTCCGTTTGCGGGTGCTCGTAGATCTCCGAAGGTGGGCCGAGCTGGATCAACCTTCCGCTTTCCATCACCCCAATCCGATCGGCGAGGGCCATCGCCTCTGTCTGATCGTGGGTGACATAGAGCATCGTCAGTTCCGTCTTACTATGAACCCGTTTCAACTCCTCACGCATCTCCTCGCGCAGCTTGGCGTCGAGGCTTGAGAGGGGTTCGTCGAGGAGGAGGAGACGAGGGTTCATTATCAGGGCGCGGGCGAGTGCCACCCGCTGTTGCTGTCCTCCTGAAAGCTCGTGCGGATAACGGCGCTCAAGACCGTCTAGTTGAACCAGGGAGAGCATCTCTCCTACCTTGCGGCGGATCGTCGCTCTCGGAATTCTGCGAATCTTAAGAGGGTAGGAGACGTTCCTAAGAACGGTGAGGTGCGGCCAGAGGGCGTAGTTCTGGAAGACCATCCCTATGCGCCGGAGATGGGGGGGAGTACAGATGCCTCTCTTCCCGGAGAAGACCAGCTCGTTTCCTAGAAGGATTTCACCGGAATCGGGTCGCTCAAGGCCGGCAATCGACCGCAGAAGAGTCGTCTTTCCACAGCCGCTTGGTCCCAGGAGGACAAGGATCTCACCCGTGTTGGCGGATAGGTTGAACTCCTCCAAGGCAACCGTCTTGCCGAATTGCTTGTGCAAGTTCGTGGCCTGTGCCAAGCTCACTGCACCACCTCCGTACTCTTACTCAATCTACTCACTATCAGATGGCCGGCCAGTGTAATGAGGATCACAATCACAGCCAGAGCAGAGACCGCTTCAACGCCGATCGTTTCGCGGAAGGAGAAGAGAACAACACCCACCGTCTCCGTCCCTTGGGTATGTAGCATCAGTGAAATGGGAATCTCACGCATACCCATGAGAAAGACGAGGATGAAGCTCGTCAGGATACCAGGCTTCAGAAGAGGGAGAAGAACGTCCTTTAGACCACGCAACCATGAGGCTCCTGATAACCAGGCCGCCTCCTCCAATCCAGGATCGAGGGAGCGAAAAGAACCGCTCAAGTTGCGCAAGGCAAATGGGGTGAAGGCAACCACATAAGCTACGATGATGATCCAGGGGGTGTTGTAGAGGACAAGAGGCGGTTTCATCCAGGCGAGAATCATCGTTGTCGCTAGTACCGGTCCCGGTATGGCGAGTGGAAAGGTTACGAGAAGGTCGAGCAAGCCCCGCCCGGTGAGCTTGGTTCGGGTCGAGATATAGGCGGTAAGAAAACTTAATAGGACCGCGACACTGGCCGCAATGATCGCAAAGGTGAGGCTGTTTTGCAGGGCACCTCCAATAAGCTTGTTCTGAAAGATCGCAAGGTAGTTCCCTAAAGACATGTTTTGGAGAGTCAAAGGAATTCCCCAAACCTTGAGAAGTGAGGTAGAAAGGAGAGTCAGCAAAGGGAGGACGCTCGTGAAGAGGATGAAGCTCAGCAGACCGACGGTCACGGGCAAGCGCCAGTGACCAAGCTTGATCGATTCTGGCCTCTTGCTCCCTGATGTGGTGGTGGTGTAGCTTCCGCCCTTGGTGAACGCCTTATGAAGCAGGAACGCTCCACCTGAGCACGCCCCCAGGATAACTGAGAGGACACAGGCCATCTGAACGTCGTAGTGAGAGAGGGCGGCGTAGATCCGTGTTGCCAGTACGTAGTGTCTTGTGGGAAGGCCTAAGGCAGCGGCGACAGAGAAGCAAGCGATCGTGTGGATAAAGACCAGGAGCGCGGCCGAGAGGATGCTGGGAAGGGCTAACGGGAAAGTGATCGTGGTGAGAACCTTCCACCTTGTGCCACCGGAGGCGGCCGCGGCGTCTTCGAGGGACGGGTCGGTTCGAGTGAGGGCGTTCGCTGCAGCCCAGAAGACGAGTGGGTAAAGGTAGATCGCCATGACGGCGATGATCCCCTCCAACGAGTAGATCTCGATCGGCGGGGAGGACAAGTGGAAACTCCTCATCAGTGCAGCATTGAGATAGCCGGCCCGTCCCAGGAGCTGAATCCAGCCGATCGTTCCGATGTAGGGTGGAGTGATAAAGGTGAGGAAGATAAGGCCGCGGAAGTAACGTTTGAAAGGGAGATCGCTCCGCGTGATAAGCCAAGCCATCCCTGTTCCGATCAATACCGTCAATAGAGTGACCACAGCGCTCGTATAAAGGGAATTGCCAAGGGCGATAGCGTTCTGTGGGTTGGCAAACGCCTCGTGATACTTGGTGAGCGCGAACCCTCCATGAAGGCTGTGAAGGAGGAGTAAAGAAAGAGGGTAAACGACGATGATGAGCAGAACTGCGAGAAGAATAGCCATCACTATCGCCCGTGGTTCGATTCTCTTTCGTACTCCTGTGCCCATAGCTACCTCCTGTATGGATGGGGAAAGAGGGTGATCGCTCACCCTCCCTCCCGACCTCCTTACCCGCTGATGGACCCACGATTGTAGTCCTTCAGCTACTCACCGTAGATGACGCTCTCCCACTTATCCCTGAGAGCCTGATCGTGTCGATAGATCCATTCCCAATCGGGTGTTATCGCTTTCAATTCCGCGGGAATACCTTCTGGTGTAGGGACATTCGCCCTTACCGGGACGAACCCGTATTTTGTGGCGATCTTCTGACCCTGAACCGAGAGCACAAAGTCCACGAACTCCTTGGCTAGCGCGGTGCTCTCCGGCGAACGATTCGCGTCTTGAACGATGGCGATCGGCCTGGGGACGGCTATTGCACCGTCTTCAGGCCAGACGATCGCGAGGGGGCTCTCCACTCCCTGTTTTTTCGCCTTCTTGATCATCCGGAGCGGCGCGTCGTGAACCCCAATCCCCACGAGCGCCTCGCCTGAGGCGACCATTTCGGAGACCTTCCCTGCGTTATCGGTCAGCATTATCTCGTTTCCCCTTAAGGCTTCAAGGAAGTCCCAGTCGAAACCCTGAAATTGGACAAGGCCACACACGATGGCAAACGATGCGGAGCATAGAGAGGGATCGCCGATGACCACCCTTCCACTCCATTGAGGATCGACGAGGTCATTCCTTATTGAAGGAGCATCCGTTGGCTCGATCCTACCCTTGTTGTATACGATAACGGCGTAACGGCCGTTGGCTAAGGTGAAGTGCTCCTCTTGCGTCCTGTACTCAGGTTTTATCGCTGCTAACGCAGGCGAGGTATAGGATAGAAGCTGATCGGCATCCCCTAACAGCATGTATATCGAGGGATCGGCGCCGTAGAGGACATCGGCCTGGATATCCCCCGCCTCCATCTCGGCGCGGACCTTGCGGCACCATGCCCCACTGACAACGGTGAGCACATCACCACGTTCCGCTTCGAACGCTTTCTCCATCTCCTGAGCCAACGGGACAGGTCCCATGTAGACCGTGATATGCACCGGATTAGCTTGGGCCGCTCCCACACTGAGGAACAAGCTGGCTACGACCACCGATGCAATCGATAAAGCTAGTGAAACCCTGTTTCTGGATCGTTTCATGGCGTACCTCCTTATTACTTTATTGCAAATGCATCGCAATACTAACTTGTACGTATCCTGTTGTCAAACAGAAGGCCTTATGCAAGAGTAGGGAAAGGTAGCTATTTCGCATTCATACGTTGGGTCTATAAGACGCACAAGAACTAAGAGACTACATCTCCGGAAGAAGAGAAAGAATAGAGGTAAAATGTGAAGAGACCTCTTGGGCTTTCAAGTCATTCTGGAGATTAGTACCGGAGTTCGCAGTTCCTTTCGTTCTTGAGCATCGATCAGGTTACTGGTACGAGACGCCGGGCAAGTGCCAAGGGGCAGGTAGGTTTCCCGGGTCGATGGCGAGATGTGCCACCGGGCGCGGGAGAGATCGAGGGAGCGATCGCACATGCACATCTCTGGATGAGAAAGACTCAAAAACAGTCAGGAGTTGAACAGGGCCTCATGAAGGAGCGACAACGATTCGACGCGCCACACCTCGCCCCAACGCGATGCGAATTCCATGTATCTCCACGAGAATAGGGCCACGGAACGCTCCTGATCCAGACACGACTATCGTGTCTCCGGGATGAATCCCCATCTGCGACAGGTTCCGATACAGCCCAGGTCCACCTACGAAGTTCACTACACGCGCATTAGCTCCCATACTCAATTGATCGAGTGTCATCTATCTCGAACCTCGCCTTTTATTGCAATTTATTTGCAACAAGAATATACGCGACGCCAGGGTTTCTGTCAAGAGGCAGTGTACGTATCGGTCCAAAAAACAGGCTGTCTGTGCAACGATCGACTCATCGCGTATCATTGGGCGGGTAATACTTGTATGGGGTGATGAGAAGAATGAAACGTTCGATTTCAGAGCTTGCCCACGCAGCAATGAAGGCGTGCGAAGACCTTGAGGGATTCTCGGCGACCGAGACGATCAATGCAGGATCAATCCGCGCTGAGGGGCGTATACGCTACCGTCGTCCAGGGAAGATCACGCTCGAGTATCGGACCTATGAAGATCCACTGGCGGAGTTTGAAGAGAAGCTTGCCGGTTCGGAATTCATCCCCGGTGAGCTTCTCAAAATGCAGATCGTCCACGACGGCCGTGAAACCTGGCTACACGACATCAAACGCAACGTGGCATTTCGTAAGCTTGGACGAAGGCTATACTCCCCGTTGCGCTTCCCGGACGGAATTGCTGAGATCGATCTCATGTGCCACCTAACGCACGACTTCCTCCTACGCAATGAAGGGGAAGAGGAGATCAACGGCAAGAAGACTCGCAAGATCGGGTTGAAACCGAAGACACAGGAGCGGATGTCACTTTTCAAGGATGAGATATTCTCGATAAAGAAAGCGATCCTTTCAATTGATGCGGAGACTCTCTTTCCAATGCGCATCGTGTTCTATTCATCGCAGAGATCGCCCCTCTACTATATCGCCGGGCCATCAACAGCAATCACCATCAACTACAAAGATGTGCTACTAACGGTTCCAGATGATGCTTTCTTCTCCTTCACGCCTTCCGAAGAGACCCGCGTCTTTCGTGAGGAAGAAGTATCGGAGAAGGATCTCGCGGATAGGCTCCCATTCGCTCTTCCCTTGGATCAGATCACGAAGCGCGGATACGTGCTCAACGACAGGCGTGGCACGATCACGACAAACGAGGCTGCCGATCGTGCGTACGCTCTCCTTTCCTATGCAGAAAAGAAGAGTGACAACAAACGAACAAGCGGGCTCTCATTACGAGTGGGCAACTACCTATCGCCCGACATGAACCGCAGGCGTGCACTCCTCGCTGATAGTGGGGAGGAGATCGATTTGGGAGGAACGGAGGGAAGAATCATCGACCGAAGCGCACTTCTCAAGGACGAAATACCCGAATCCGTCCGCCGATCGTTGATCGAGCTTGGCTGGCAGCAGGATGAAGTATACTGGTTCCTCCTGGGAGAAGGGGTGCAAAAGGACGATCTGGTCAGCATCGCGTCTGCCATTGCCAACAGCGGCAACGAAGCTGATCAGACCGAAACTTGATCCTTCCTAAGTCTTGGGAAGAAGCTGGGTAACCTCTCCAGTAGGAAGCGTTACCTTCATGAGTTTATAGCTATCATTCCCGAGTTCGATAGCGAACCCCAGGGTTTTATTATCGATCCAGAATTGAGTTGCCGCACCGATTGTACCATCAAGAACTTGCTCTTCGTGTGTTTCCAGGTCGTACAGGATAACTACTGGGATGTCGTTGTTCTCTCCCGTAGCTCCGATGTAGGAAAGGAGCGATCCATCCATCGAAAAGGCGGGGACAAGGCCGCGATCGGACACCCTGTACGCGCTATCCTCACCCCGATCGATGATGTACAGCGGTGGTTCTTCGTTATTATCCTCCATCTGCGGAGTTATGAGCACTTGCTCGTACAATGACAGGGCAATGTAGTCACCGCTAGGTGCCACATCCCACACGAAGGCAGCAGGCAGGATAAACAGCACGTCCTCCATCCCCTGAGAGAGGAAGAACGAACCAATCTCCTCTGTTGTCCCCGTCGTGGCATCGTAGGATGATATGTGTGCAAGCTTCAACGATCCCTCGGCTGTCTGGGAGATCGTAATGAACATTCCATCCCAGCCCAGACGTCTGTAGCTAATAACATCGTCCTTAAGCACCGCATACTCTTCCTGTGAGGGATCGTACAACATCAATTTCGGAAGATCCTTGTCATCCTCCAGGTCAAGGTAGGTGATATTCCCCTCCGAAGTGAACTGTGGAGCGAGGATGATGTCCTCCGAGCGAAAGAGCCTCACAGGTTGAGAATCCGACTGTACTCCGGAAATCAACACGTTCCACGCGATCGGCTGTCCAAACTCATCCTGTTCCGTCTCGATGAACAGGATCTTGCTCCCATCCGCCGACCAATCGAGGACTCCACTATCACCATTAGAGGACACACTATTGCGATGCACGACCTCGCCATCGCGCATCAGAGCGAGGTGACAATCCCCCTCAGGAAGCATCATGTACGCTCCGTCATCGCCGATGAACAGAGCAATAGTACCATCAGGACCGACAAGCGGTTGATTGAAGACGAATCCACAGCCCGATAGAAGTAGGCCGACTACCACCAACATCAATAGGTATCGAGTTTTCATGCACTGAGAATAGAAGAGATAGACTGCTTCGTCAACTCCAAGATAGCACTGTGTGAAGGTCGTCAGGACGAGAAGCATCTCCATTGCCTGTTTGTTGCCACTCGCTCAAGTAGTGAAGGTGATACCAGCTTTCAGCACCGGCACTGTTCCCCTTCGCGATTTTCACGCCCGCTCGTTTTACTCACTCAAGTCACCAAGAACGCGAGGAAGCCGTTTCCTGCTTTCACTCCTTCGTGTTCTTCGTGGTGAAAAGTAACTACTATGTGTCGTGCGCCCGCTTCAGGAGATGATTCCGCGCGGCAGCACTCCCCGCACTGTTGGCCTGTTCGAGGTCGTGATTTGCCAGATAAGAAACCATGAATACCGCGGCAAAGGCATCCCCAGCCCCTGTTGGATCGACACCGTCGATTCCCGCCACGTGCTGGACGGAACGTTTCTTTCCATCCCAAGCGATGGAGCCGTCACGCCCCATGCTGAGGGCGCCCACGGGAAATCGCACAGACAGCGAATCGACGATCTCCTCTGGGGCATCCTCATCGGTCATGTTCCTCCCCTCCTCTAAGTTGGGAAAGACAATCCCTGCTGCGCTGATCTCGGCCAAGAAAGCCTGCACACCGTAGGATGATATCAGGTTCGCCGGTGGAGGATCGATCGATATGCTCATCTTATGCAACTGAGCAATGCTGATCGCGCGTTTCGCCGCCGCACGCTGTACCTCACTCAAGAATGTGTACCCGGATAGATGAAGGTGATCGGCGCCGGCAAACCAGCCTTCGTCAATCAAAGAAGGATCGATCATGTCGTTTGCTCCCCGAGAGCAGAGCATTGTCTTCCCTCGATTGCTCTTGAGAGAGACTATCGTCCCACTTTGTACAATGGTACGCTGCAGATGCGGGATCACGCCGGTCCCGTTCAGCGATTCGACAAGGATATCGCCTACAAGATCATCCCCCACGCAGCCGATGAACTCCACAGCCGCACCAACGCGGGCAGCGGCACGAGCAAAGTTAGCCGCAGAACCACCCGGTTCTACAACAACCCTCGTTCTCACTTCCCCGTCAACTGGAAGATCAACAGGGACGTCGGCCAACACGTCGAGGTTGATGTCCCCAAGGATGAGAATACGGCTCATCCTTCGCTTCGCAGTTCGGCGACCGCCTTGGTCATGGCACGGACTTGATCAGGATCGATTGAGGCATCGACCCTTCCACCTTCCTTTAGAACCGTCCCCACGATGAATCCGTCCGCCGTGTGATAGGTAGAAAGATTATCGATCCGGACACCGCTTCCTACAAAGACAGGAAGATTCGTCATCTGCTTCACCTTGGCCAGGTTCTCTGGAGGTGTACGCTTTCCCGTTCCGATCCCAGACACGATCAACCCATCCGGATGATTACGATAGGCATCAAGCGCTGCTTCTTCGATCGTCGTCAGGTGAGCGGCGTGCTTCACGTGCACGTCGGCAAGGAGTTTTACATCACACTTGAGGCGCTTGCGCAGGTCAAGAAGCTCTCGCGCATTCCCTTCGATCGTTCCCTGATCGGTGAACGCCACACCGCAGAACACGTTCACGCGTACAAACGCAGCCCCGGTTGCCGCCGCAATGGCAAGCGCAGCAACACCATCGTTGCGTAGCACATTCACGCCCACAGGCACCTTCGTTGCGCGGACGATGTCTCTCACGACGACCGTCATCGCCGCAACAGTCTCCTTCGGCGCATACTTGGCAAATGGCGCATCACCGAAGTTCTCCACAATCACTCCGTCCACCCCGCCTGACTGAAGCACCTCCACATCGCGACGAGCTTTCTCCATGATCATCCCCAGGCCCTCTCCGGTGTAGCCGTAGCTTCCGGGAAGCGGGGGCAGGTGGATCATGCCAACGAGCGGTTTCTCACATAGAAATGGTTTCATAATTAGAAACTATACATTCCACCGTTGTAGACAAGCAAGGCCAGAAGCAGAGATTGGACAGAGCAGCGGGCGTGACATAGAATTGCAGAGCTATGAAAACAGTCGATTTGATCAGAAAGAAGCGCGACGGAGAAAAACTGAGCCGCGAGGAAATTCAATTCCTCATCGATGGGTACGTAGGTGGAGAGATTCCTGACTATCAGGTCTCGGCTCTACTGATGGCAATCTACTTTAAGAACATGGATGACCAAGAGACGGCAATCCTCACCGATGTGATGGCCCACTCTGGAACGATGCTCGACCTGTCGAAGATGAACGGTTTCCCAGTAGATAAACACTCCACCGGAGGAGTAGGGGACACGACATCCCTCGTCCTCATTCCTCTTCTCGCCGCCGCTGGACTGACCGTAGCCAAGCTTTCCGGCAGGTCGCTTGGGCACACCGGAGGGACGATAGACAAGCTGGAATCGATCCCTGGATTTCGAACAGACCTATCACGCGAGGAGTTCCTGGGTTTGGTCGAGGATTCGGGGTTCGCCCTGGCCGACCACACTGCGGACATGGTCCCGGCCGATCGACTGTTGTACGAGCTGCGCGACGTCACGTCGACCGTCGATTCCCTCCCGCTCATTGTCTCCTCGATCATGTCCAAAAAGATCGCTGGCGGCGCGCGCGGGATCGTGATCGATGTCAAGACCGGATCGGGCGCATTCCTCAAGAAGTTGGAGGACTCCCGCCACCTGGCACAGGCACTCGTTGCCATCGGCGCGCACCTCGGCAGGAAGATCTCGGCCCTTATCACCGACATGTCGCAACCACTGGGAAGGATGGTCGGAAACGCTCTTGAGGTGCGTGAGGCGATCGATACCCTCAAGGGAAACGGGCCGCAAGATCTCGAGGATCTCTGCTGCGCGCTCGGAGCCGAGCTCGTTCTCTTCTCCGAAGGACAGATCAGTGATCACGCTAAGGCTGTTGAGCACTTGCGCAAGCTCTTGCACGATGGCTCCGCACTGAAAAAGTTCGTGCAGATGGTGAAAAACCAGGGCGGTAATCCTGCCGTAGTCGACGATTTGGACCTTCTCCCACGTGCCAGTAAACAGATAGAAATCTCGGCCCCACGCACGGGCGTAGTGACAAATCTCGACGCGCTGTCGATCGGGCGGGCGGCGAATCTCCTCGGGGCCGGTCGCTTCACTAAGGATGACGTAATCGATCCGGCAGCGGGGATCGAGATCGTGTGCAAGGTCGGAGAGCATGTGAACACCGGTGATCCACTTGCCATTCTGTATGTGAACAGCGAGGCGAACCTGGAGCAGGCAAAGAACATGGTGGCGCAAGCATACACAATTGGCGACAAAGAGGTCAGCGCTCCGCAGCTAATCGTCGAGCGCATCACAGGAGACTAGAAACAATCGGGTGATTGAGTGATTGAATCATCGGGAGATCGGATCACTCAGTCTTCACCCTCTGGAATAATCGTTCGCAGCTGCTCTTGCTAGTTAGCCATCTTTGGATGGAAGAACGTGTATCGAGGCATGAAATCACATATTTTCTCACAACAAAGGACTCAAAAAGCACTTGTGGAGTGTAGTAACCAATCCTCTTTACTACATCCCCCAAGCTAACATTGAAGTTGATCAGGAGACCAATCTTCACCCCCTTTGACAACTCATCAACTTCCATTCTTCGTGTCTTTTGTTCTCTTCGTGCTCTTCGAGGTGAATTTTCTTTGTCATCTCTCCCCGCGCAAAGCAGAACCAAGAACCATTGCCGACTCCTGCCTGCATCGTCTGTACAGTCAAGTGAAACGCCGCAGAGTCGGAGAAGGCTATCATTTCCGTATTATTATCCACTTATTCCCAATTTCGCCTTGTATTATCAATCACGCAGCTTCT
>JAYEFP010000031.1:0-50465 GCA_034715975.1 Candidatus Bipolaricaulota bacterium
AAGCGTCCCATTTACATACCAAGGGATCAGTTCTCGTACCTGTTTGCAATCGATCATGTTAGTGCCTCCGCGAGCTTCTTCTTCGCATGATACATGCGCGACTTTACCGTCCCCTCGGGTATTTCACGTAGATGCGCGAGGGTCTTGTAGGGAAGGTTTTCGTAGAACGTGAGAAATACGATCTCGCGCTGATCGCTAGGCAAGCCACTGATTGCTGTCACAACTCGCTCTTGCCGCTCAATTGCCGGAGCTGGATCGTCCGTCCATAAGGGAAGTCACTTCAGTTGCACGCGCTCCCTTCTTCTCGCTACGGAGGATGTCGTAGGCCTTGTGACGGGCGATCCCGAAGATCCATGTAGAGACGCGCGCACGGCCAGAATATGTACCTGCTTTGCTCCACACCGTGGTCATCGTCTCCTGCACAACCTCCTCTGTCAGGTGTTGATCCCGTAGCAGCGTGAGTGCGTAGCGGAAGACCCGTTCAGCAAATTCCTCGTACAGCAGCTGAAACGATGATTCGTCCCCGCGGGCAACCATTGCCAGCAGATTGCGTTCGTGAGCCAATTGACCTCCCTAGCGCAGTGCATCGGCCAACCGTCTTTGCCGGCGCTTTGCAACATCACGCTGTTCGATGACCGGTCTCTTCTTGCGCTTACCAGTGGGAACGGTGTGTTCCGTGATACGAAGAAGGTACCGATATCGCATGAGCGCTTGATCGGCATCAATTCTACCACATAGCTTCATCATTCCCTCCTTGGTTATCACAAGTAAGTAGCCGTTGACGGCAAAAAGGTTCAATCGGTAAGGAGTGAGTTGTGGATCAGTGAGGCAGGATTGGGGAGGAGCCGGAATCGCGTCCGGCAAGCTCGGAGGCCAGTTCGAGAAACTCTTGCATCTGTGGCAATCGTAACGAGTAGAAAACCTGCTTCCATTCGTGGCGGCGATCGAGGTAGCCACGGTCATAGAGGATGCGCAGGTGAGAAGAGACGTGCGCCGGGGGTAGGCCCACCGTTTGGGCGATCTCGGTAACATTCTTCTCTCCTGCAAAGAGAGCACACAGGATGTTAACGCGATAGGGGTTGGATAGGACACCGATGAATTCCGATATCGATAGGCAGGTCTCTTCGTTCACGTTGCCTCCATGTTCAACGGCGCTAGCACTGGTTGTATATGCCGTCAGTTGACAAGATCATAAGATTATACTATTGTACGATGACAGTGTAACAGAATCTTCTAACGAGTGTAAGGGGAGCGATGAGTAATAAGCAGAAAAATGAGAATAGCCGTTGGTTAATGGTTCTTGTAGTTGTCGTCTCGGTGGCGGTTGTGGGCGTGATAGCGTGGAGCGTGGTCACTCGCCGAGCGTCACCTCCGCAAGGGGCGCAGACTGTGGAGGGGATAACGAACGAGCTTTCATCTGCACCAGCGAGTAGCGAGACTCCACTAAGTAGTGTCCGCGCGTCGACACCGGAAGAGCCCGTATTGCCTCCGACTGCTCCGGTTGGCACGTCGGTTGGGCAGTCGGCGCCCGACTTCACGCTTGACGACCTTAACGGCGAGAGAGTCTCTCTGCATCAGTTTCGTGGACACGTCGTTATTCTCGACTTCTGGGCGAGTTGGTGCGCTCCTTGTCGTTCCTCGATGCCGACGTTGGAGAAGTTCGCCGCTGAGTACCATGACAAGGGGCTGGTGTTGATTGGAGTGAGCCTCGATCGGAGTGCAAGCGATGCCAGTTCCTTCCTCGATGAGAACGATTACGACAGCTTGATCGCGCTGTGGGAGTCCGTCAGTGCGTCACAGGGAGTGGCGAGAACGTATGGAGTAAGCGCGATTCCGCATACGTTCGTCATCGATGCGGATGGGATCATTCGCTTTGTCGATCACCCGATGCGGCTGAGCGAGTCGGCTCTTGACAAGCTCTTTCAGTAGCTGTAGTTTGTGTGTTCCTTTCTGCTATAATCACCGAGTGGACCGCGAAACGGTCCCGCATATCTTGTCGGGAGGAGATGTATGTTGAGCACACTTGTCGCGTACAAGGAACACCTGCGTGAAATCGGGAAGCTGGAGTCGGCGCTTGCTCTCTTGCAGTGGGATCAACGCACCAATCTGCCGCGTAAGGGTCATGCCGCGCGCGCCGAGGTGGTCGGGAAGCTGACAAAGATGGTCTTCGAGCTCTCTGTTTCAGATAAGCTAGGAGAATATCTGGATGATCTGCAGGGGCGGGAGGGATTGACCGACGTGGAACGCGCAAGCGTGCGCGCCGTTGGGAAGTCCTACCGACGGCATAAAGCGATCCCGCCAGCCTTCTACGAGGAGTACGCCATTGCCGCTGCGCGCTCCGAGTCGGCGTGGGAGGACGCGAAGGAGAAGTCGAATTTCAGCCTCTTCCAACCTCACCTTGCACGCATGGTCAACTACGCGCGCAAGTTCGCTGAGTACTACGGATATGAAGACTCACCGTACGATGCGCTGATCGAGGAGTACGAGCCGGGGATGACGAGTGCAGAGCTGACGACAATCATCGAACCACTGCGAAGCGAACTCGTGCCGTTCATCAAACGCCTGTTGCAGGATGGGAAATGCCCTGACAATACATTCATGCAAGGGGCGTTCCCCGAAGAGATGCAGCGAACACTTTCCTTGAGAGCGCTCACTGCGATGGGGTACGACTTCGATGCCGGCAGGCTGGATCAGACCGTGCACCCGTTCACCACCAGTATTGGCCCGTCCGACGTACGAGTGACGACTCGCTTCCTTCCCCATGATATCCTCTCCGGATTGGCAAGTTCCATGCACGAGGGTGGGCACGCCCTCTACGATCAGGGGATACGCGATGATCTTCGTTGGAGCGGGCTCGATCAAGGGTCGTCGTACGGGATACACGAGTCGCAATCGCGAATGTGGGAGAATCTCGTTGGTCGCAGCCGTGCGTTCTGGAAGTTCTTTGCACCGATCGCCAGAGAGGTAGTGCCGCAGCTTGCCTCGATCTCTGTTGAAGACCTGTACCGTGCGGCGAACATCGCGGAGCCATCTCTCATTCGCGTTGAGGCCGACGAGGTCACGTACAACCTGCACATCATGTTGCGCTTCGAGCTAGAGGAGGGGCTGATCACCGGAAGTATAGATACCGCTGATCTGCCAGAGCTGTGGCGCGATGCCATGCAGCGCTACCTCGGTGTCGTTCCTGAGGACGACGTACACGGGGTACTCCAAGACGTGCACTGGTCTGCCGGCTTGTTTGGGTACTTCCCCTCTTATATGCTTGGAAACCTGTATAGCGCACAGTTCTTTGCCGCAGCGCGTAAGGAGATCGCAGATCTCGATGCGAAGATTGCCGAGGGAAGGCTCTCAGAATTGCTGGCTTGGCTGCGTGAGAATATCCACCAGTACGGAAAGATGTACGAGCCGAAGGAGCTGATCGAGCGCGTCACCGGCCAAGCACCGGACTCTTCTTACTTTGTGCGCTACATCGTGGACAAGTACACCGAGATCTACGCCTTGCGTTAGCATCCTCTATGTGGAAAGCAGTCAGCCTCTAGCTCCAAGAGCATTCAGGCTGACTGCTGAAAGCTGATTGCTTAGGATCGTCGCCTACGCCGATGCGTTGGGCGGCGTTCTTTTCTCTTGGCCGGGCTCAGCTCTGGAATCGGGGGTGCAGCTGCCATTGCCGCGAGGGCGTCGTGGATTGTCTCCAGTTGGTAGTCGCGCGTGTCGCGAGTTACGGGGATCGTGTCGAAGACCTTTGCCCTGACGCGCAAGGCAAAACGCTCCATCATCGTTAGGCATGAGAGCGTCCCGTGTCCGGTCCCACCTGCAGCGGCGACGAGCACTGCCGGTTTGTCGGCGAGGATGCTCTTTTCTCCCGCACTATTGTCCTTCGTTGCTTCACAGCGGCGCAGTCGATCAATCATCGCTTTCATCGGTTCGCTCGGTTCGCCAAAGTAGACGGGTGTAACAAATACGTACCCCTCAGCCTGCTCGATCGTCTTCTGTAGTTTTTGGAAATCGTCCCGCAATTGGCAATGGTGCTTAGTGTGGCAGGTTCCCCAGCCATCATTATGCACGGCGCAGCGGGAAATGCTCAGTTCATTTAGGTTGACTACCCGAGCTGGGCTACGGCTGTCGATCACTCCCTGACGGGCCGCCTCTCCACATGCGGATGTAAGGCCGTTGTCGTTTGGACTGCTTGTGATTATCAGAATCTTCATACTTCTCCTCTTTATGGAAAGAATGTTCTAGAAAAGATTGTTTCCTTCTACGTGCGGGTGACCTGCTCGAAGCGAGCAATGAAATGCCGCAATGGGCCTGAGCCTTCTGTGATTCTATATCCTGGCAGATTCTCCTTCATTGAGGCGATCTGCGTCATGCCATCGACGACAGCGTCGAGGTGAGCGCGCGTGTACATGCGGCGCGGAATCGCCAGTCGCACGAGCTCCATCTTGGGGTAGACTACATGCCCCTCATCGTCTGGATGAGCGAACATCACGCTTCCTACCTCTACGGTGCGCACTCCTGCTTGCTCGTACAGTGCGACAACAATGGACAGTGCCGGGAACTGCGATTGGGAAAATCCGGGCAGAAGGCCGAGAGCATCGATGTACACAGCGTGTCCGCCTATCGGCTCAATGATAGGGATACCTTGTCTTATCAGGCTCTTTCCCAGGTAACGCACCTGTCCAATCCGATCGCGCAGATAGTCAAGATCGAGTGCCTCGCGCAGACCGACGGCGATGGCGTCGAGGTCACGACCCGCGAGGCCGCCATAAGTGGGAAACCCCTCCATCAGAATCAGCCGTTCGCGCGTGGCGGCGAAGATCTCCTCGTCGTTCATCGCGAGGATACCACCGATGTTTGCCAGGCCATCCTTCTTCGCGCTCATGGTCATTCCATCCGCCAAGGAGAAGATCTCGCGCGCGATCTCAATCGGTTCCTTCTGTGCATATCCTTCCTCGCGCTCACGGATGAAGAACGCGTTCTCTGCGTAACGACAGGCGTCGATGAAGAACGGGATGTTGTGTGCGTGGGCGATCTTGCTCACCGCGCGGATATTCTCTACAGAGACGGGCTCCCCTCCTCCGCTGTTGTTGGTTATCGTGATCATGGTGAGTGGGATACGGTCTCTTCCCACCTTATCGATCAGTGCAGTGAGCTTATCCGTGTCCATGTTTCCCTTGAACGGGAGGTCGAGTTGGGGATCGTACGCCTCATCGATCACGAGATCGACGGGCTCTCCGCCGTTGGCGATGATGTTCGCGCGGGTGGTGTCAAAGTGCATGTTGTTGGGGATGATGTCCCCTGGCTTTACGACGCTCGAGAAGAGGACATTCTCCGCGGCGCGCCCCTGGTGCGTGGGGAGGATGTGCGAGAAGCCGAAGATGTCGCGCGTTGCCTCTTGAAAGCGAGCGTAGCTACGGCTTCCAGCGTAGGATTCATCTCCAAGGAACATCGCAGCCCACTGTGCCTGACTCATCGCGCCGGTTCCCGAGTCGGTCAGCAAGTCGACGTAGATGTCACCTGCGTTCAGGTTGAATACGTTGTATCCGGCAGCACGGATCCGTTCCACACGTTGCGCAAGCGTGGGAACAGTGATTGGTTCCACCATCTTGATACGATACGGTTTGTAGGTTCCCCCTCGTTCCACCCAGTGCCTCCTTAGTTAAAAGTAAAAATGAATCCCTGTGCCGAGTGCCATTGTAAAGTCTCCAGTGCTTGACATAGTTGCGCCAAACTCCAGGTTCCATGCCAGATTCTTGGCAAACGCGAAGTTGAACTCAATCCCTCCCGCAGCGGAGAAGATGGCCGGCTCCCCTCCGTAGGCGGAAAACGGAAATGTTGCCCCGCCGGCGACGTAGAAATCAACCGTCGGTGTGTCGCTCAGCTTGTACAATATGCGCCCGGTAAAGACACCGGAGTAGTCATTGCTCTCTCCCCAGGCAAAAACGATGCCTTCCACTCCGACGCTGTCGTTGAACCAATAGCGGCCGCTCACTAGGCCGCCCCACGGGAAACCGATCTGCATCCCGATTCCTATAGTTCGACTATTTGAGAGATTTTCGTCTTGGGCCTGTGCCAAAGTGGCCACGGATACCGAGAAGATGACAAATACGATAGTGATTGCAACGGTTGCGGTACGCATGTCTTCCTCCTCTTGTTGACGTTGATATTAGTGGAAAGAGAGAATGGCGACAACCAAATGAAGAGCTTTACCATTTGACTCGCGAGGTGCTTAAAAGTTAAATGGTGCTGCAAGTCTAGTATTGGGAGGAGAGCAATGCACGAGGCGATAGATCGAGTCATTGAGGCAGGCGAGCTGGAGAAGCTATCTTCTGTGCTTCAGGGGGCTGGGATGCCGGATGTCCACTACGCAGTGAAAAGGATTGCGCGCATGAGCGCTGACGATGAGCCGCTGTTGCGTGTTGCGGAGCGGTTCGCTTCCTGCGGAGAGGCGGAGTCGCGTCACGTTGCTTGTGGGCTAATCGCCGAAGGCTATCTCCAGGATCCAGCGAAGTCGGTTGAGCTACTCTATGGGCTTGTCGACGATCCCGATTGGACTGTGCGCGAATCGGCGGGGGCGGCGTGCGGAAGAGCGTTCCGAAATGACTTTGATGGAATGAGTGAAACGCTACGCGAATGGCGAGGTGACCCGTCGGGCAACGTGCGTAGAGCAGTCATCATTGCGGTGATTAAGGCGGCGCAGTCGCGAACCCCGGGTTGGGGAGAACCGCTCTTGAAACTCATTGAGCCGCTCCTCGTTGACAAAGCAAAGGTGGTGAGGAGGAACCTCGGGCCATTCGCCCTGGGAAGCGCGATGCTCGGCCACTATCCGAGCATTACCTTCGAGTATCTGGTGAAGTGGTCGACGATGTCTGACGAACAAACGCTGTGGAACGTGGCGATGGCATTCTCAGCTTCAGCGGCGCCCTCGCTTGCAAAGCGAGCGCTGATCGTACTGCGCAAACTCTCCCTCGACGAGCGGCGGTACGTTTGGCGGGCTGTTGCCGCTGCGATGTGGAAGCTAGGGCGGAAGAAGCCGGAGATAGTTCGTCCCGAACTCGCTTACTGGCTGGAAGATGAGCGCCGCGTTCACGTGGCGCGTGAGGCGCTCAGGTTTCTATAGGGGGGGTGGAGCAGTAATGTGTAATGAGTGACGGGTGATGCGAAAGGACAGAAACATCCTCATTACAGAGACGCGGAGCTTGGAACACCGAAGTGGGAACGAGAAGCGGGGAAGGCTGAAAGCCAATAGTTGACGGCTGCTTGAACGAGTTGGCGCGAGGAGTACTCTCTGTCTCTTCAGAGACGTGAAGGCGTGATGTGCGAGGAGACCAAGCGGTCGTAAGTGATGTTGTAGGCTGATTACTGAGAGCTAAGATCGTGCCTTGAGTGAGCGACAGCGAGCGGGCGAGAGAAGAGTTTCGTCTCTTGCTGAGATGTAGAGGTCGTTGAGCAAAGAGCAAGACGAGGGTGCGAGCTGTCGTTAGGCTTCTTCCCTCTTAGCGTCGTGGTAGAACATGGCGAGGAACGCGGCGGCTAGGGGAATGAGAGCCATCCATGTCATTACGCTGATTAAACCATAGCGATCGGCGAGGAAGCCCACGGGCATTAGTGTGAGTCCTGCTACTCCCCACGCCATCCCCATCACCACACCAGAAACGAGGCCAGACTTTCCGGGGAGGATCTCCTGTGCCGCCACGATGCCAACGGGCGTTGAGGAGAAGAGAAACAGCCCGGCCAAGGCAAGTGATGGAAGCATAGACCAAGTGGGGCCGTGGAGGAAGATAAGCAGGAACGGAGCGGCGAGAAGAATGGTAGTGAATATAACCACCTTGCGTCCGAACCGATCGGAAATCCTGCCCGCTATCAGTCCCCCCAGCGCTCCTGCGAGGAGGAATATCGAGATCGCTGCCCCACCGATAAGATGCGATCCTCCCTTCTCGGTCACGAGAACAGCGAGGAAGTTGGAGAAAGCCACCCCCGCCATTCCTCGCAAGACGATGATCCCCCATAGCACAGTAAGTGGACGTGGAATGTTCTTGATCCGCATTCTCTCCTGTGAGCGCTTCTTCCTGATTGGAAGATTGCGTTGCAGAAATATCGCAAAGACAAGGACTATTGTTAGCCCGGGGATGGTGAGAAATGGTGTCCGCGTGGTCCCGAACGCAGCGACGAATGGAATGATCAAGACTGGTGCGGCAGCAGCCCCCATCGTTCCGCCGGCGGAGAAGAAAGCCATCATGAGGCCGCGATTTGCCGCGGCCTTTGCTCCTCCGACAAGGGCAGCGGCCGCGGGGTGGAAGAGAGCCGTGCCGATTCCACCAACGATCAACACGAGGAACAACTGAGTGGATGTCGTCACCGTGCCGATCAACGACATTGCACAGATGGTCAACACCGGCGCGAGTGCCACGAGGAGCGGTCGCGTCATCCGATCGACGATCTGTCCGAATACCGGCTGCGTGAATGAGTTGATCAGAATGCGGGTGGTCCCCATAATCCCGGCCATAGCCAGAGACAGATCGAGTCTGTCTATCAGCAGAGGAAGGAGCGGGGCGAATACGTTTCCATACCCGTCGTTGATAAAGTGTCCAAGAAAGAGGAGGCCTGTTCGCCTCCATGCTCTGCGCTGCGGTTCTTCACTCATGAGAGCGGGATCATAACGCGCGCTACGGTAACAATGCAACATAGATGAGAAGACCTTACACAGGATGCTTGATTCTACTTGTTTGCGACGCTAAGATGAGTTGTGATCCTTTTATGCCGACGATAAACGTTGTTTTCTTGCCACTTCTGATCTATATTAGCGTGCCCCGTTAGCGGGGCGTACCGCGGTTGTCCTTGTCGTTTATTCCTGCGTTTCCATAGTTTGTAGTCTAAGAGTGTCTGTGTGAAGGAGAGAGTGATGTCGCAGTATGAGAAGCTGATCAAGACTCCTGTCGATCGAGAACAGGAAATCCTAGCTTTTTGGAAGGAGAAGCAAACGTTTCAGAAGTCACTGAATGCGACCAAAGACGGCCCGAGGTACGTCTTCTTTGAGGGGCCGCCGACGGCGAATGGGAAGCCGCACCTTGGGCACCTGATGCCGCGTGTCTACAAGGACCTCTTTCCCCGCTACAAGACGATGCAGGGGTTCTACGTCGCGCGCAAGGGCGGCTGGGATACGCACGGTCTTCCCGTCGAGATCGAGGTCGAGAAGGCGACCGGTATCAATAGCAAGCCGGAGATCGAGGCGTACGGTGTGGAGAAGTTCGTTAAGCGCTGCAAGGAATCGGTGTGGAAGTACAAGGGTGAGTGGGAGCGGATGATCGACCGGATGGGTTTCTGGATCGATCTTGAGAATGCCTACGTCACCTACACCGATGACTACATCGAGAGCGTGTGGTGGGAGCTTTCGCAGATGTACAACCAGGGGCTGCTCTACAAAGGGCACAAGATCCTTCCTTACTGTCCGCGTTGCGGGACCGGCCTTTCCTCTCACGAGGTGGCGCAAGGGTACCGCGTGGTGAAGGATCCATCCATCTCGGTGAGGATGATGATCGTCTCAGATAGTGATACGCAGTACGAGTTGGAGCTTCCGGGCGCGACGTCTCTCCTTGCCTGGACGACAACCCCGTGGACTCTCCCGGCTAACGTTGGACTTGCTGTAGCGGAGGATGCGGCCTACGTCGAGGTTGAACAAGACGGCGAGCGGATCATCCTTGCTAAGGAGCTACTAGAACGTGCCCTCGATGGGGACTATCGCCTTGTGCGCGAGTTTTCCGGAGCGGATCTGGTCGGTCTCTCCTACGAGCCGCCGTTCCGCTTGTTGGACGATGAACGCGCCTACCGTGTGCACTCCGCCTCCTTTGTCAACATGGAGGACGGAACGGGAATTGTGCACACGGCACCAGCATTCGGTGAGGACGACTACCAGCTTGGTCTGGAGAAGGATCTCCCGTTCTTCCAGCCTGTCGATCTCGCGGGGCGGTTCACTGAGGCGTTCCCTATGTGTGAAGGGGTGTTCGTCAAGGATGCCGATGCGACAATTATCGAGGACCTGAAGACGCGCAGGATCCTGTATCGGCTTGCTCCATATGAGCACGATTATCCGTTCTGTTGGCGCTGCGATACACCGCTCCTTTATTATGCTCTCGATTCTTGGTTTGTGAAGACAACAGCGGTGAAGGATCAGATGATCGCCAACAACGAGTCCATCAATTGGTATCCCCCACACGTGGGGACCGGACGGCTCGGGGACTTCCTCGTTAACCTGAAGGACTGGGCCCTCTCCCGCGATCGCTATTGGGGGACGCCACTCAACCTGTGGGTCTGTGAGGAGTGCGGGGAGACGATTGCCGTCGGTAGCCGCGATGAGCTTGTGGAGCGGGCCCTCGATAAGGACCTGGCGAAGAGTGTTGAGCTGCACCGCCCGTACATCGATAAGGTGGATCTTAACTGTCCCAAGTGCGGTAAGACGATGCACCGCGTGACGAACGTGATCGATACCTGGTTTGATTCGGGATCGATGCACACTGCGCAGTGGCACTACCCGTTTGAGAACAAAGAGAAGTTCGAAGATTCGTTCCCTGCCGACTTCATTTGCGAGGCAATGGATCAGACGCGAGGCTGGTTCTACACTCTCCTTGCCACGAGCACGATCGTCCACGGCCAAGTGCCGTACCGCAACTGCGTCGTCACCGGCCTCGGGCTCGACGAAGATGGAATAAAGATGAGTAAGAGTAAGGGAAACGTGATCGATCCCTGGGATCTGATCGACGTCTACGGCGCGGATGCCCTGCGCTGGTACCTGTACTCGTCGAGTGCGCCCTGGAAATCCAAGCGCTTGGGCGGGGATGTGGTTAAGGATGCACTGTACAAGTTTCTTGATACGTTACGCAACACCTACGACTTCTTCGCTCTGTACGCTTCGATCGATGACTTCGATGCGCAGCGCGACAAACTTGTTGAGGATAATCTAACCGCTCTCGATCGTTGGATCCTCTCTCGTCTGGCGACGACGGCGAAGGAGGTGGCGGACGGTCTGGACGCCTACGATGTGGTATCAGCAACGTCGGCGCTCGACGGATTCCTGGGCGATCTCTCCAACTGGTACGTACGTTCATCGCGACGGCGCTTCTGGAGAGGAGGGATGGGAAGCGACAAGGTTGCCGCATATGCGACGCTCTATCATGTGCTGATGGAGTTGACTAAGCTCCTCGCCCCGTTTGTCCCATTCATCAGCGAGGCCATCTACCAGCGACTCCGCATTGCCGATGATGTTGAAAGTGTACACCTGTGCCGCTTCCCGACACCTCCCGCTGATGCTATTGATCGTGATCTGGAGGATCAGATGGATCTTGCCCGCAGGATCGTCTCCCTTGGGCACCAGGCGCGTAATCAGGCGCAGGTGAAGGTGCGACAGCCGCTTGCGCGCGTCATCGTCTCCACTGGAGAAGGGGAGATCCCCTACGCGGCGAATCCCTCCGAGGTGAGCCTCTCCGAGGTGAGCCTTTCCGGAGAGGTCGTGGCTCTAATCGATACGGAACTGAACGTGGAGAAGGTCGAGCTCTCACCCGATCTGTCAAGGTACTTCACAGAGATTCCCACCCCCAACTTTCGCACCCTCGGCCCGCGACTTGGGCCGCAGGCCAATCGTGCTGCGGAATGGATCAAGCGGCAAAGCGCGAAGTCGATTCGCGACGCGCTGAGCGCCGATGCAACAACGGTGAATATCGAAGGTAAAGAGATCACGATCAACACCGATGATGTGATCTTTGAAGCGCAGCTATCGGAGCGATTCGTTCTTGTGCAAGAGGGTGCGATGCGCCTGCTCTTGGACACGCAAGTCGATGCTCGACTGCGGGAAATGGGCTGGGTCCGTGAAATTGCCCATCGCGTGCAAGTGCTGCGTAAGGAGGCGGGATTCGACGTGACAGACCGCATCGCACTTGCCTACGAGGCGGATGAGGCCACGGGGCAGGTGATGGCGAATAATCGCGAGGCGATCGCCGCTGAGGTGCTGGCAACTTCGATCGAGGATAAGATCACCGGCGAACAAGAGATTGTGCAAGAACTTGCGCTTGATGGTACAACGCTGAAGATCGGATTACGGCGTGTCGATGCAAACGGAGGGTGAGATGGCAACAGCGGTGTTGGGGATGCAGTGGGGCGACGAGGGGAAGGGGAAGATCACCCACCTGCTCGCAAAGGACGCTAAGATGGTCGTGCGGTTCAATGGTGGGCCGAACGCAGGGCACACCGTGATCGACCGTAGGGTGAAATTTGGCACGCACCAGATCCCAGCAGGTGCCTTCTATCCTGGTGTCACATCGGTCCTTGCTACTGGAATGGTCATCGACCTTGCAGTGCTGCGTGAGGAGTACGAGACGGTCGTCAAACACCTTGGCAGGAGGCCGGAACTGCTCATTGCGGAGAATGCACACCTGATTCTCCCCTATCACCGTATTCTGGAGGACTTGGAGGGGAGTGGAAAGGCAATCGGGACCACGCGGCGCGGGATTGGGCCCGCCTATCGCGATCGGGCGGCGCGCATCGGGATTCGCACGATCGATCTGCTCGATAGAACGCGCCTGGAGGAGAAACTCAGCAAGCGGTTGGATCTATTGCGCCGTACTTGGCCACAGGCGGAATCTATCACGAGCCTTTGTGCAAGTGACCTTGGTGAGGACTTGGTCGCCTCTGCTAAGCCGTTCCTCTCGTCTATAGGAGACGTGCCGGGAGCGATTCGGAAAGCGATGGCGCGTGGGGAAGAGGTGCTCTTTGAGGGGGCGCAGGGGGCTCTTCTCGATGTTGACTACGGCACGTATCCGTATGTTACGTCGTCCTCTACCGTCTATGCGGGCCTGCCGCATGCCGTTGGAATCGGGGCCTTGTCTGTCGAGCGTCGATTGGGAGTGACCAAGGCGTACACAACGCGCGTGGGAGGTGGGCCGTTCCCCACAGAGCTTGTCGATGATGAGGGGAGCTGGCTGCAGAATGCAGGCTCGGAGTTCGGTGTGACCACCGGGCGGCCACGAAGGTGCGGATGGCTGGATCTCGTCGCACTGAGGCACGCGGTGCGCTTGAACGCTCCCACCGGGCTTGCCATCACCAAGCTTGATATTCTCACTGGCCTGCGCGAGATAAAGATCTGTCGCAGCTACAAGCTACACGGTCGAGAGACCACCACATTCCCTACATTGGCTGAAGATCTTGCTCTGTGTGAACCGGTCTACGAGAGTGTCGCCGGCTGGGATGATGACATCAGGAATCTGCGAGAGTACGCTGATCTGCCAGTTGCAGCGCGAGCGTATCTCGATACGATCTCCGCTGGGCTCGATGTGCCGATCGCCCTCGTTTCCGTCGGTCCATCGTCTGAGGAGACGATCCTTACCGGCTTTGACAGGGGTTAGTGGGGCGGATATAATTACGGTCTCAACTGGAAACTCAAGGAGTAACGATCATGCAACGCACGTTTGTGGCAAAGAACGAAGAAATAGGGAAGAGCTGGGATAGGGATTGGTACGTAGTTAATGCCGATGGCAAGCCCTTGGGACGAATGGCGAGTGAGATTGCCATAATCCTGCAGGGCAAGCACAAGCCAATCTACACTCCACACGTTGATACGGGAGACTACGTTGTGGTAATTAATGCCGAGAAGGTTGGCTTGAGTGGGAACAAGTGGGATCAGAAGCTCTTCCAGCGTCATACCGGCTATATAGGTGGTCTAAAGGAGATGACGTATCGTAATCTGGTTGAGCGTCGCCCAACTATGCCTGTGCGCGAGGCGGTTCGCCGTATGCTCCCCAAGAATATACTGGGCAGGCGGATGTTGCGTAAGCTTAAGGTCTACGCCGGACCCGTGCATCCGCACGAAGCTCAGGGCCCCAAGGAAATCTCCTTCTAGCACGTTCCCGCATTCAGCCATCAGCGCTCAGAAGAGGAAACATGTTACTCTCTTCTGTAGGTTGATGGTTGTTTTTCTTCTTTCAGATCCACGGCTGAGCGACAGCAGACATTTGTCTGCACCTCCCTAGACAAAGCAGGGGACGACTCTCGACACCGTTCCTTTCTCTCAATCACCCATCTGCGCTAGACTTCGAGCAATGAAACACGCATGCACACGGGTGGTGGGACGAATTATGTTAAGTAGAACGCGTGGCACGTTGTACGGGCTTATCATCCTCCTGGTTGTTCTGACGGCGGTTGTGCCGGTCTTCGGCCAGAGGGAGAAAGTAGGTGTCTTCGTACAGGCGGCGGTGCCAGTTCCGGCAGCACAGCTAGAGATCTTGAAGAGCTACGCCAGTCAACACTGCGCGATCATCACAGGTTGTGGGGTTGCATCTGCGGGGGAGCTGATGTATGCGCAGCGACTTACGAACACCTACATCGGGAATAGCGTTCCCCTTGCTGGAATGCGGAAACTGGCGCAGGCGCTTGATGCGGATCATCTAATTGTGTTTCGCATAGTACGTTGGGAGAATGCCATCTCATTCCGTCCTGAGCGTTCTCTGCTCTTCCTAGGGGCTAGCTCCTTCCTTGGCGATTCAATGAAGTTGCTCACCAGTCCACTCGGCCTTCTGATGGGCATGGACAAGATAGCAACAGTGAGCGTCTTTGTCACGGTGTTTAGCTCTTCTGGTGACATAGAGTTTACAACGACAGTTACTACGGAAGACAAGCCTCTCTTCTCGCTATTGACGGCGGACCCGACAGAGGCTGCGAAACAGGCAATCGATGAAGCGCTGTACCAGTTGGCGGTCTCGCTGTGAGTTCTAGTGCGGAGGGGAGGGTAACTGACGTTACAGACTTTCAAGGAAGGTGATTGGTATAATGAATGTGGTGTATTCTTGCAAACTTAGCGAAAAAGATGAGCACAAAGGAGGTAGCAATGAAGGTGTATAAGGTCAGCCTTTACGGCCTTGTTCTCCTCTTGGTACTCGGCACCCTCCTCTTCCCGGCGAGTGTACTTGCCCAGGAGTCAGGGTACTACACGGTTAGCCAAGGGGACAAACGGGTGCAGATTACGCCGCTTGCCGGTCCGACTACTGCTAGTGATTACTATGATTTGACTGACAACCAGTCGAACACCGGCCTGGAAGAAACGAACACCGCGGTGTTGTTCCTGTATAGCAATACAACGACGGGCGAAGTATCACTGTTCGTTCTTCTGAGCGGTACAGGGGGAACAGCCGGGGCAACGACAATGACGCTCTCCGGTGTACCAGCCGCAGCGGGCTTCACAGTACAGGATGACGGTACAATGGACTTCCGCGAGGTATGGGAGCTTACTCCCCCCACAGGGAATGTCTCCTGGACGTGGGACGATGGAAAAGCTGACGGAATGGTTCTTGGACCACTCGGTAGAGAATTCGAGATGAACATGTTCCCGCAGTTCACGTCCGGAATCACGGCGGTGAAGTTCCTCTCCGGAGACCTAGCTTCTCCGCAAGAAGTGGACCTGAATCTGCTTGACGCGATCATCGTCAAGGGCACGCCGAATGAACCGCCGCAGGTGTCGTTTGGCACCTCGCCGGCCAAGGCACATATCAATGAGCCGGTCGCGTTCGATGCTAGTGCTACGTTCGATCCGGACGGATCAGTAGTTGAGTATGCGTGGGACTTCGATGGTGACGGGCTCTTCGATCAGACGACCGCTGACCCCATAGTCACTCACAGCTACATCATAGCTGGGACAAAGAGCGTAACCCTGCGGGCGACTGATTCTGATGGAGCGACTGAGCGATTGACCATGTCTCTTGACATATCTGACCTCGCGGTCAAGGTTACGCGCACCATCTCCACGGTTGCCGCACTTCCTGGAAGCACATTTAAGGTTGTTGTCCGCATTGAGCCAGAGATGGATCTTGCCGGTGTTGGGCTAGAAGAGAATCTCCCTGTTGGCTGGAAGATAAAGCCGTTGGAGAATGCTGGTGCCGCCTTCAAGCGAGCAGCAGTACAGTGGGTATTCATTGACGAGATTAAGTCAGGAACGACCAAGGTCATCTCCTATGAAGTGACGGTTTCCGATAGCAGCCAGCTGGTCGCTACCACTATCCCTGTATGCTTCGACATCACTGGGATATTCCAGGTTCGAACACCGGGGATTGAGCTTCCTGTTGATGGCGACTCGACAATCGAGATCACTGACGCGCTTCCGCTGAAAACGGCGATCGCGCACCTCGTCCCGAGAATCGGCGAGGACAGTGAGGACACGATCGATCTGCGCTTGTCGCAGAAGATAGCGCCGAGTCAGCTGAACCGCGCGCTCGAGATGTGGCAGAACGATGAGTACGTGCCGTGGACACAAGGTGCGACCATCGACCTGGAAGGGATAAAAGAGATCTCGGCGTACGCCTACACGTGCACGCCGGTCGATGTCGACCTTCCCGCGGTTCCGCAGGCCAATATTAACGCCGTGCGCACAATTGCCACACCTGTACCGTGCAACAATGTGCTGTTGAACTACATTGGTAGTGACGGGAACCTCGCTGGGAACACGTTCACCGTCAAGGTAGAAATCAGCGCCGATCAGGACATGTACGGGGTCGGTCTGGCTGAGGATCTGCCGACCGGATGGAAGGTAACCCCGATTGAGAACGATGGGTTCATATACAAGCGTTCTCAGGTGGAATGGGTCTTCCCGAGCAAGATCCCGGCAGGCGCGATGAAGATCATCATCTACCAGGTTGAGGTTCCACAGACACAGCCGTTCGAGACGAACGCGAGTGATCCTTGTTACGTCAGCAGTGATGACATACAAGGGATCGTCGATTCGGCCCTTCCTTGCCAGGATACGCACGTGACGGGTGACAGCACGATCGTGATCAGCGATTCGGTCCCCGTCGTTGTCGCTATCTCGCGCTGGGATGTTGAGAATGATACGATCGACATCAACCTTTCTGACAAGATCTCTTTCCAGCAGGTGCAGCGTGCGATAGCATTCTGGCTGGAGGACGAGGTTGTCCCGCGTACTGGTGGACAGACAGTCACCTATGAAACACTGAAGACGATCATCGCCTACTGGCTGACGAACACGAATATCTGTGATTCGCTGCCCGGAGGGGTGCAGGGAGCCTGTGATGGCAGCCCCGCTTGCCTCCCATGCGGCGGCAAGTAATTTCGTTCAAGCTTAAGGAGATGATCGATGATGAGACAGAATTGTGTAGCGGCGAGGGGGAGACCCCTCGCTGTCTTCTTACTGGTGCTCGTGCTGCTCGCTCTGCCGGTCTTTGCGGATGGGACGTATCTGCAGGCACAGCAATCTATTAGTCCGCAGGAGATTTACGTAGCAGGTACAGGGTCGCCAGACACGGCGAACATGAATCTTGTCGTGCAGGGTATGGGACATGCACGGCGGTTCCCGATTGACTGTGTGTTCGTGATCGATACATCGGCCACGGCACAACTCGCCTCGGCCAAACAGTTTGCCTTTGATCTCATGGACACGTTCTCCGAAGAGGATCGCGTTGGAGTCGTTACCTTCTCTACGATGGCTCAGCTTGCCGTCCCGCTTAGTTCAAGTCGCCTCGCGGTGAAAACGGCGATCGCTGACTTGGAGACGGGAGGAAAGTCTGCATTTGGTGACGCGTTGCAGATCGCTCGCCAGGAACTACTAGCAGATGGGCGAACGGATGCGATTCTTGTCGAGGTCCTTCTTACCGACGGACAGAATAATGCTGGACGCGATCCAAGTGGAGAGGGTGATGTAGCAAGTGAGGCGGGGATCAAGATTGTCTCCGTCGGGATCGGCTACTTGATTGACAGTAATCTACTGGAGGAGTTCTCTTCAAAGACCAACGGCCTCTTCTTCAAGCGCATAATCAGTTCCACGATTGCCAGGATAAATAGCCTGCTGACTGTCAATGCGGCAGGCGAGGACGCGATCGTAAACAAGGTCCTCCCCAGTGACATTCGCTACGTTGGGGCGACACCGTCTCCTACGCGTGTGATCTCAAATCCTGATGGGACAACGACTCTCACCTTCAACGTCGGAACGATTGGCCTTGGGGAGGAATGGAAGGCCGAGATCACGATTCAAGCGGCGTATAAGGGTGCGCTTTCAACGGATGCGGGCTCGACAGTTTCGTACGTGAGTTTCCGTGGGGTTAAGAACACAATAGAGATTCCCAGCAATTCACTCTCTGCGATCTTGCCTCCCGCACCGCCGTCCCCACCGGTCGCCGGATTCTCCTATTTACCGGCGAGCCTTAGTACAACGGATACCGTTGTGTTCAGCGAGGGTTCGACAGACGCTGACGGACGGGTCGTTGCTTGGGCGTGGGACTTTGGTGATGGCACGGGAAGTGACGATCAGAGCCCGCAGCACAGCTACTCGCACAGTGGGACCTATATGGTGGCGCTTGTCGTCAAGGATGATGACGGTAATACTTCGCCCGTGGCCACGCAAGAGATTGTTGTGGCAAACACTGCTCCGACGGCAGTGTTCAAGGTGACCCCAGCTGATCCGCGTATCGCGGTCTCTACGTTGTTCGATGCCAGTAGCTCGTACGACGTGGACGGGGTAATTGCCTCCTACGCCTGGGACTTCGATAATGATGGAGTATTCGATGTTGATAGCGCATCCTCCGAGGTTGAGTACATGTTTGCCGAGGCGGGAGAGGTGACGCTTACCCTTAAGGTGACAGATGATGAGGGTGCAAGCGCAATTGTGAAGAAGCCGCTTAACATACTTCCTAGCGTGAGCGCGATCAGAGAAATCGACACATGTCTTCCGGGTGATGAGACAATCATCGGCGGAACGGTCAAGGTGACGATAACGATCACTGCGAATACTGAGGTGCACGGTCTAACCTTACATGAGGACATCCCAACTGGCTGGACGTTTGCCGAGGCGTACAACGCGAGTGCGACATTCCGCAAGGAGACCACGGATTGGTTGTTCATGGAAACGCTTGAGGACGGGGATACGCGAGTGATCGAGTACACGTTGACCGCTCCCTCTACGTGCAGTGAATCGGCGAAGGCAGCGCTCGGTGGTATTATCCAGAGCTCCTCGCCACGGTTATCCCGGATGATCTTCGGCGAGGACAAGGTCTCTCTTGTCCCGACACTTCCGATCAACGTTGTCATTTCGCGCTGGGACAGCGAACAGGCCAAGATCAATCTCTGTCTGCCCGAACAGATCTCGTTCGATCAGATTCAGTATGCTGTGTCTCTGTGGCTCAGCGGTGGCTCTGTTACCCACACTGGCGACAAGGTTGTCACCCTCGATGACATCCGTGATCTGATTGCCTATTGGCTGACCGATACATCGGTGCATGATCCGCTTCCTTAAAGTGGGAGCGGATTTGCCCGATCCGAAATATGTGATTAAGGAGGGGGAATGAATAACAGGTTGAAGGTGCTCCTTGCCGTGACAGTTCTCGTTGTCACGTTGGGGCTGGTCACCCTTGCTGGAACAGCGGACTATTCCCCGGCGACGTATAACCCAGCAGTGGGAGAAGACACTGGTTTCACGGCGTGTCAGACCTGTCTTTCCTACGACGCTGCAAGCTACGATTGGGACTTCGACGGAGATGGGGTGTACGACATTTCGACGCCTGATCCGACCGTTGAACACGCGTTTTCCGAAGCCGGTTTCGTTGTTGTGATTCTGAGGGTTGATGAAGGCGGCGGTCGCTACACCACGTGTCGCAAAGGAATTCTCGTTGGAGAGACTCCTCTCTTCGCTGTACGCAACGTAACAGCGGATGCGAGCGGGTCGGTGCTGGTGGAGATCACGGTTAGCGCCTATGTTGGTGTGCGAGCGGTTGGTCTGGAGGAGACTCTGCCCATCGGTTGGCAGTGGGAGATTCTCGACGCCGCTAACGCCATTACGAAGAAGGAAGGACAGAATCTGCAGGTCCTCTGGATGAACCCGATCGAGGCCGGTGAAACGTGGACGGTTTCCTATCGTCTCTACCCATCCATCGGGACAGGATCTCCCCTATTGGCGGGGACGGTCAGCGGCTACGACGGCGAGAATGCGCGGGTGAAGGTGTCCATCTGTGGGGACCTTGCCATTAAGAAATAGCCATGCATAGAGTCATGGATGGACGGGCGGTCGCTATGATCGCCCGTCTTTCTTTTTCATCGCTTCTCGCAGGATCGCTAGCCCATCAATTACTATCTGGTAACGTCTTGCACTCCGCGTGCTGTGCGTGTCTATCAGCTTCAACAGGACGGCAAGCAGCATGAACGTTCCCAGTCCGAGCCCAAGCGCTGTGCGGAAACCGATCTGGATGTGGATCTGCAGCGGGATGACGAGAAGAGCAAGGCCAATCACAGCAATGATTCCCATGCGGATAACATGGCGGATTGTGAATCC
This sequence comes from Candidatus Bipolaricaulota bacterium, assembly GCA_034715975.1. Classification (GTDB taxonomy): domain Bacteria; phylum Bipolaricaulota; class Bipolaricaulia; order UBA7950; family UBA9294; genus M55B144. The sequence goes on from JAYEFP010000031.1 coordinate 20,306, forward strand.
CTTCGTCATTTTGGCAGGGAACGAAGCGATTGACGTTTCCGTCAGTGCGAAGTCCCATGACATGACGGCGAGCACGATTGCGATTCCTGCGAGGTAGACAGACGCTCCGTAGAGGATGTTGACTACAGCTATTGCGGTTTCCGCGCCGAGGAGGATGGTTAACTCGGTCCGCTTCACACTCTTCCACAGTATGAGAAGCCACATTGCTCCGATTGCGATTGCTGCGCACCCCAAGACGATCGATCCTACACAGAAGCCAGGGAGGGCAAGGATAACAGTGGCGATTATTGCCGATACGAACGCTACCCGTTTCATGTGATCCTCCGTCCGCGTCTTGAAAGTGTCCAGGAGAGGAGCGATGCGAGCGAATCGGCAACGTCCCACTGAACGACTTCTACACCGATGCGAGCTAGGGCATCCAGTATCAGTTTGCGGCGTAAAGTGACTATGCGCAGCGCTAGGTCGCGCGCCTCGCTCTTTGGGATCTGGTCGACCTCATAGCGCAACATATCGGGCATGATCATGATAATCTGGTAACCGTGTGCGCGCAGTACTCCGAGGACCTCCACATCGTGCTCGTCAAGCGCCCCGCTTATCATCACAAGTTGCGACCGCGGGGGAAAGAGGCGTGTGGGGACTGCTCGCAGGTCATCGAATACTTCTTTGTCTGATGTCTCAGCGCGGGCGAGGGAGTCGAGAATCCTTGCCATCTGATCCTTGCCGTATCCGGGAAAGGTCCAATCCATGTACTCACCATAGATGAACAGGCCCACGCTGTTTCCCTGCTTGATAAAGTACTTGGCCATGCTTGCAGCGGCGCGCACAGCGTAGGTGAAAGTCTTCTCAGTACCGACGCGAGAATTGGCCCGTTCACGGGCATCGAGGAAGACAGTGACGTCGGCGATCCTCTCCTGTTCGTATTCGTTCACGATGAGTTCCCGTGTGCGTGCGTAGGCGCGCCAGTTGATGCGGCGAATGTCATCTCCCGTGGTATAGGCATGGCAACCGAAGAAGTCGATCCCACTCCCTCCACGGTTTGCTTGTACAACCCCGGCATAGGCGCGAGTTCGCCGCGGTCGGATCTCGATGTCATCGATAGGTTCGGCGATAGGCACGGCGAGAAACTTCGTTTCATGAGGTGCGAACTGCTGCTGTGACATCAAAGTGATCCGTTGCCACGTAGTGATATCAGCTCCCGGCAGAGTGTGCAGCCCGCGCGGAGCGCGCAGTGTGTAAGAGAAGGTGGCCATTGCGCCTTCCGCAAGGCTTACGAAGTGGGTTGTCTCCCCACTTGTTACCTCCAGGTCGCGTGGTATGTGCTCGGCGACGCCGAGCCAGGGTATCGCCGGTCCGGTATTGGCGATGATGACAGTCACATCGAGCGTTTCTCCCTCTGTTATGTGATCAACGCTGAGGTGTCTGTCTACCGTGATTTGTGGTTTCTTGGATTCACTTGTGGAGATGAGAGCGATCCCGGCATAGAGCAGGAAGGGGATGCCAGCGGCGAGCACACGCCCGTCGCGCACGAGAACACCGGCGATCACGAGCGATATGGCGATCGCGAGAATGGCACCGATCTTTCCCGACGTGGACAAGTTAGCCCACCTTGGGCACAGGGACAAGGCGAAGGATCTTCGTCACAACATCAGCCGCGGTGATCCGCTTTGACCACAGGTCGGGGCTGAGGATCAGGCGGTGTGATAGCGCTGATCCGGCGAATGCCTTGATGTCATCAGGTAGAACGTAATCGCGTCCGGCGAGGGCTGCCTGTGCTCGGGAGAGCTTCAGTAGAGCGAGCGACCCGCGTGGGCTCGCTCCCACGTAGACATCGTTATCAGTGCGCGTCTTGCTGACGATGGAGACGATGTACTTCTCGATGTCCGGATCGACGAAAACCTCCTCCACAGCATCACGCATCTGCATTAGTGTATCGGCGCTCGTCACTGGGGAGAGGACAATATCGTCCACCTTGCGGACACGCCGTCGCCTGAGGATCTCCACCTCGCCCTCTGCATCGGGATAGCCTACGCAGAGGCGAACCATGAATCGATCGAGCTGTGCCTCAGGCAAGGGGAAAGTTCCTTCATACTCGATGGGATTCTGGGTGGCGATGACGATAAACGGTGATGGCAGAGGATGGGTCTCGCCATCGATTGTCACTTGCGCTTCCTGCATCGCCTCCAGCAGCGCTGACTGAGTCTTCGGTGTAGCACGGTTGATCTCGTCTGCCAGAATGATATTGGCGAATATCGGTCCGACGGTGAGTGTGAATTCCTCCGTCTCGCGATCGAAGACGTGTGAACCAGTGATGTCGCTCGGCAGAAGGTCCGGAGTGAATTGGATGCGTTTGAAATCCATGCCGAGCACCTGGGCAAAGCTGCGGGCGATTAGTGTCTTTGCTAACCCAGGGTAGTCCTCAAATAGGATGTGCGCACCGGCAAGAATTCCCACCATTACCTGCTCCAACACGTCATCCTTGCCGACTATTGCCTTGCCTACTTCAGCGATGATCGCGCGACTCTGCGCGCCTACTTCTTTGAGATTCATCTATACCCCCTGATGATAGCGTTCGAGGAACGCGACGATATCGTGCTGTCTCTCGTCAAATACCCTACCCTTACCCACTCCATAGTACTGCCGGCGGAAGTTGAAGTAGGCCGGGATTGCATCGTCATCACACCAACTAAATGATTCAAAACGCTCTCGCGCCTCTCGAAGCGGGAGCCTCTCACGTTGCGCGATCAAGTGTACCGACAGTGGGACCAGGCTGCTCGCCATCCTTCGCCGGGCAAACGGATGCCGCCGAGCGCGATTGATCATTGTGGTTAGTCGCTTCAACTCACTCGCCGTTTCCGATCTGACAAGAACGTATCTTCGCTGTTTACTTGCTCTTGGTAGAGGAAACGTGCGGGTGAGCATCCGCAGTGTGAGAATCGCCCCCGCGATAACGAGCACACTCCACAGTACGAGTTGTGATATGCGGTGAATGTACCAGCGCAGCACACGGAACGACTCAATGAGCGGTGTGACAAGGGCGGCCACGAAGGCGCCACGTAGAGGGAAAGCAAACATTACAGCAAGGCCAATGAGGAGAGCAAAGCTTAGAACGATCAGCCCGAGCGCCAGTTTGTGACTCATCCTTCCTCCACTATTTCGTATGCCCGTTGGATTGATTCCAAACACGCAATTGCCTCATCAACGAACCCTACACCACTTTGACCTCCGTAGCGAACGGTCTCAAAGATTCCTGTCAGACGGTCGACGTGTTCATCCTTCATTCCCCGCTTGCGTAAATGGGTGGCGAACTCGCGCGGTGTGAAGTGGGAATAGTTGGGGATGTGCTGAGTCTGGCTCATAATCTCAGTCATCTCCTGATAGCAGCGGAGGATCGCCTTCCGCGGATCATCACCTGTAATAATCCGATGGGCGGCGAGCCCCGCGCTCTTCCCCAACTCACCGAGTAGATCGTCCCGATCAGAGCGACGTGATTGGAGTGCGGGATAGACCTTCAGGAAGAAGAACAGTCCGATAGTTGTGAGGACGAAGGAAGATCCGATGGCGATCAGGATGACCTGCCAGTTCGAAGCGACGACCGGAGGAATATCCGGGTGCACCTGTTCTACCGGTGGCGCGTCTCCGATTCCCATGTCCGTTGCTTGTTGTGGCTGTGGTGACTGCTCGCTCTGCGGAATGCTGTGTATCTGCGCCAGGCCTAACGAAATCAACAACAGGATCACGAAGATGATGGCGAATTGCTTGCGGTGCTCTCTTGAGATGATAACAAACAACAGGATCACCGCTGCTCCCAAGGCAAATAGCGATTGAATGAAAATGCGCACAGCATTCTCTCCCCAAGCTGGTCCGCCAGGGCTTGTGCCGGGAGATATGTCCGCGATATCGGCAAAAGGGTTTGGTAGGGGTTTGCCTGGGAGGGGATGAACACCATTCATCCCCCCGATAAGAACAAAGAGAACACCGAACAGGGCTATGAGAACAGCTATAAGAAGCTTTTGCCGATTGATTCTATCCATCTTTTGCCACAACCAATTGACTAATTATCCGCTCTCCCTTTTTGTGTTTCAATGCGCAGAACTGTCGAGCCTGTTGGGTAAGTCTCTTTTAGTGCTCATCTTCAAGTTCGAACCCCCATTTCAAGCATTTTACCACCTCGATGGGAAAAATTGAGAGATCGGGAGACCGAGGAATTGAATAATTGAGAGATCGGGAGATTGAGTGATTGGAAGAGCGGAGCAAAGATAACCGCTGTAAACAATCAGTCAATGATTTAATCACTTACTTACTCACTCAATCATTCAATCCTGTCTCTTCTCTGCGTACTTCCAGTCAATGATCCACCACAATTTGAGGGCTACCCCTTTCGCGCTAGTCCGAGTTCGGCGAGCTGAGCGTCGTCGACTGGCATCGGGGCATCAGTGAGCGGGCAGATTCCGGTTGTCGTCTTAGGAAAGGCGATTACGTCACGCAAGGATTCCTCTCCGGCCATGAGCATCACTAACCGATCTATCCCCAGAGCGAAGCCACCATGCGGGGGTGCCCCGTATTCGAGCGCTCGCAGGAAGAATCCGAACCTCTCCTCTGCCCGTTGTGGCAAGATTCCAAGCAGGCCAAAGATTCTCTCCTGCAGCGCGCGGGAATGGATACGAATGCTCCCGCTTCCCATCTCTACCCCGTTCAGGACTAGATCGTAGGCATCCGAGCGCACGGCGAGGGGAGACTTGTCAAGGATGCTCATGTCCTCTGCTCTCGGGGCGGTAAATGGATGATGCTCGCTTGTCAAGCGACCCTCCTCATCCAGGCCGAACAATGGGAAATCTGTTACCCAGAGGAAATTCCAGCCTTCGCGTGCTAGGTTCTGTTCCTCAGCGATCGCTAAACGGAGAGCGCCCAATCCCTGTTCGATCCCCTTCCCCGCCAGGATGAGAATCAGATCACCCTGTTTTGCGTCGAAGGCAGCGATGATTTGCTGCATCGTCTCCGGGGAAAGGAACTTCGTTAGTGGAGAGGAGATCTCCTCCTTGACCTTGATGAACGACATCCCCTTTGCCCCGGTGTGTACGGCGATCTCCTGCAAGCGATCGATCTGTGAACGAGAATACCCGGCGCAGCCCTCGGCACAGATCCCCGCCACCTTCCCTCCGCTGGATACGGTGTCTGAGAAGACACGGAAGCCGGCGTCCTTCACGAGGGGAGAAATGTCGTGGATCTCCATTCCAAAGCGCAGATCCGGCTTGTCCGATCCGTAGCGTGCAAGTGCCTCGGCGTGTGTCATCCGCGGGAAAGGTGTGGGCAGATCTTCTGCGAGCAGGTCGTGGAAGGTGCGCTGCAGCGCACCTTCTAATAGGGAGAGGATCTCATCCTTACCGCGGGGAAAGGAGATCTCCAGGTCGAGCTGCGTGAACTCGGGTTGTCGGTCGGCTCGCAGGTCCTCATCGCGGAAGCACTTCACGAGCTGGAAGTAGCGATCAATTCCTCCGATCATGAATAACTGTTTGAATAGCTGCGGCGACTGCGGCAGGGCGTAGAACGATCCGCGCGAGAACCTGCTGGGGACGAGGAAGTCACGTGCGCCCTCTGGAGTGGATTTAGTGAGAAAGGGAGTCTCGATCTCTACAAAGTCTTTCTCCGTGAAGAAGCTACGCAATCCGTGAAAGACTTGATGGCGCAGCCTCAGATTTCTTTGCATGCGCTCCCGTCGTAGGTCAACGTAACGATAACGCAGGCGGGTCTCTTCTGTCGTGTCCGCCCCCTCTCCTTCGACGAGAAATGGCGGCGTCAAAGAGCGGTTGAGGATCTCCAGATTCTGTACCTCGACCTCTATCTCACCGGTTTGCATTTCGTTGTTTGCATTTCCTTTGCTGCGGGCGCGTAGCCCTCCAGAGACGGCGATCACATCCTCACGATTCAGGGTGTGGCCATCAGTGAGAGCGGGGTCATCGCCGGAGAACACTAGCTGAATCACACCGGAGCTGTCACGGAGATCGACGAACGTCAGCCCTCCCAAATCGCGGCGACGCTTCACCCAACCGCACAGGGTTACTTGTCGACCGATGTCGGTCGCTGACAGCTGGGCACAGTAATTGCTTCTGTTCATGGAACTCTCCTTCGCTCTTTTCGGGTATATTCAAGATTATAGGCGGTTCTCCGCTGCGAGCAAGACGAATGTATATTGTGTCGGCTTGTATATACATAATCCATGATCTATACTCAGGTTAGGGAGGAGAGATGAACAAGAGAAGAGTACAGGTGACAGGTGGCGGAACGTACTTTGTGACGCTTCCCAAGGCGTGGGCAACGGGCGTTGGGATTCATCGTGGCTCAGAGGTAACAGTGGTGGAGAACGCGACCGGGAGCCTTCTCCTCATGCCCGAAGACCTAAAGACGGAGAACCGGGTGCAGCTTTCTCTGCGAGGCAAAGACGCTGTATGGATTCAACGGGCGATCATCTCTTGCTACGTAACTGGCTTTGACGTCATTGAGATGAATGGTGTTCGCATTTCTCCACAGCAGCGCAGTGCAGTGCGGCGGGTGGCTCAATCACTCGTGGGTCTGGAGATTATGGATGAATCGCAGGACTCCATCGTGCTTTACTGTCTAGCCAGCATGCGCGACTTTACGGCGGAAGCGACGTTGCGTCGCATCTTCGCAATCACGCAGGCGATGTTGAACGATGCAGTGGCTGCCTTTCTTGCTCGCGACACTATCTTGGCAAACGATGTCGTGGAGAGAGATGTCGAGGCCGATCGCCTTACAAGAGTGATGTCGCGCGAGCTCGGCCTGCTACTACGAGACCTGTTACTCGAGCAGGAGATCGGGATGAGTCGCCTCCTGTTTCATGAATACCACGGGGTGGCGAAGGTCCTCGAACGGATCGGCGACCATGCGGTGCAGATCTCACGAGCCGTCGCCGGGCTGAATGAGCCGATCGAGACAGACACAGTATCCCGTATCAAGCGGCTGAAGACGAGTGCAGTGAAGGTTGTCTCGCAGAGTGTGGACGCTTTCCTGAAGTCTGATTTGGCGGGGGCAAACGGGGTCTTGAGCGAGCGCGAGCACACACACAAGTGGGAAGAGGAGGCACAGCTACCAAATGCGGGAAAGAATGCCCTCAGCCTGGCGGTTATCTTCGGCAGCCTCCTGCGAGTGAGGGACTACGCGTTCAACGTTGCGGAGACGGCACTGAACATGGGTGTACCTCACCTGCAACAGCAAGACAAGAAGTAATAATCACGGCGGCGTCAATTGCCTGTGCCCGTGCCCTTGAAGAACTTTCTCCCTAGAAGCGAGTGCCAGTCAGTGAAATCGCCCTCTTCGTTATCTCGTGCGATGTGCATCTTGACCATGTTTAGCCGTGCAGAGAGATTGTCGAAGTAGTAGACTGCTATCGCTTCAGCAGTCTTGGGTACAATGGCGGCACCGAATTCGAGCTCTCCGTGGTGGGAGATGATGATGTGCTCCAGCAATTCAGGAATCTGAGGATCGGGCCACGAGATCCTCTTCGCTGCATCGCGCACCATGTCGCGGCCGAGGAGCAGGTGGCCGAGTAGCTGACCATCAAAGCTGTAACGAGGAGCGATTGGTTTCTCAAGCTCCTTCACCTTCCCAATGTCATGTAGGATGCCCCCAGCTGTGGCCATCCCCTGATCGAGAGTAGAGCAAGTCTTCGCGTATTGATGAACTCCGCTTGCTACCTCCAGTGTGTGCTCCAGAAGGCCGCCCAGGTACGCGTGGTGATAGTGCACCGCCGCCGGATATGTTCTAAAGGCTTCTTCGTTCTCTGTTGTGAGCAACACCGTGAGTTCGCGGAGGGGTTCTGAGGAGATGCTGGAGATCAGGCCCGTGAGCTCGTTCCACATCTCATCAATGTCACGGTCACTTGCCTGCACGAGGAGGCCGGGATCGAAGCCGCCGATCTTCCCTCGTTCTTGCTCGTATATCTCCAGGCGTCGGATCGACTCGACGATTATCTGGAGCGTGTTGCGATACGTCTCAGTACGACCTTCGACGAAAACGAAATCACTCTCGTCAAATTGGGAAGCGTAACGCTGCGTTGCCTCTGCCCAAGCACGTGCGGGGATCGTCCCCGATTTATCGGCGAGAACGATCTCCAAGTACGCGTCGCCCTTGCGGGTGGCACGCTGTGTCTTCTGTTTGGCGAGGAAACACTGCGAAATACGTTGACCGGGACGCATATCCTTGATGAGGACATGCATCAAGGGGTAAGGCACTTCATCGTGCAGGTACTGCGCGAGCTTCTCAGCACACATTTTAACTCCTTACTTGTGACATTGACATAGGATGATGGTCGTCAACGATGATGGTTTGAAAGCGAAGAATTACCACCTTCTTGTTCACCCTTCCTTGGACTTTTCTCCATATTCTATCGGTTGTACGCTTTCCGCGGGGAGAGGGGAGGGCGCGGCTAGTGTGACCCCGACTTCTTGCAACAGCGAGACCATCTTCTCGATATTAGCGAACGTGCCGATCCTTGCGTAGGTGACTTTTCCTGTTTCGTCGATGAATACGGTGAACGGGAAGGCAACTATACGATGCTTGTTTTGCGGTCGCTGTGGTTGGTACGCCTTGGAGACGATTTTTCCGTCATCGTAGAGGACAAGAAAATTGACTCTCTTGTTCTCCACTAATGCGACGGCCTCCTCCTGCGAGTTGCCGGCGCAGATCGTCACTAGGCTCACCTGCTCTCCGTAGCGTTGATGGAACTCCTCCAGCACAGGAAACTCATAGGTGCACGCACCACACCAGGTCGTCCAGAAATTGATGACAAGAGCGTGGCCAAGATAATCGGCGAGTGAGTGTTGCAGCACGGACAAATCGGGAAGATCGAAGCTGGGTGCCTGCATTCCTTCAATAGGGAAATTTGTGGCCGTCGTTTGCATCTGCATCAGTGAGCAAACAATAAACACGATCAACACAAGACGCTTCACTGTTCTTCCTTTTTTCTAACGAGCGGCAAGGCATTGGAGCCGCAAGCAGGCTCTGTGGACTACATGTCGCCAGTTGTTTTCGACTTTCCCTGCGCTTGTGGTGCGTTTACCAGCGGGAAGTTGTCCTGATCGCCTTGGCTTCGTATCACATAAGGAGAATCCCAGATTCCGTCGTTGTCAGCGTCGATAACCTTCCAATCCGACCAGTAGTTCCCTCTATCATCCTTGTCCCACGTATTGACATCCACCGAGTGAGCGTTGTGGATGTTGTCCACGAAAGCGTTGTCGTAGAGGAGGTTTCCGTTCGCTCCCAGGTCGAGATAGGCGCCCATGTGGTTTGATGATATCTCATTTCCGATGATGTCGGAATTGTTCGATGCGTCGAGCCAGATCCCGGTGTCGTTCTTCAACATCACGTTTCTGAGAATCTGATTGTCGTGCGAGAAGTAGAGGTGAATCCCATCGGTGTTGGCGCTCAATGTGCATTCCTTGATCAGGTTTGACGAAGCGAAATTGAGAACAATTCCGATCCAGTTGCCCGATACTTCGCAGTCTTCGACCGTTCCGTTCTCCACGTAACTCAAGAAGATGCCTGCTTGCGATGCACCACTGATGTTGACACCGCTGATCACGAAATACCGATCTGTACGGTGGATGCTGATCCCGTAGCGACTGTAGCCGGCATCGATCTTCCAACCAGTGATGATGTATGGATCGTCAACCGTTCCTGAGCCGGCAGTGACACCATTCTCTGTGGTAAACTCGTAGTTGTTGCCGATAACGATCGGAGCGTGATCGGTCAACACGCCATCCATGGCGACGGCGACCAGCCCGGCAAACAGGACAAGCGCACAGACGACACCCACGAGGGAACTTATTCTCATTGCTCATCACCCCTTTATCGATCTCTAGACAGATACCTTATGATACCAGGTTTGTCTGTTGATGTGAAGTCCCAAACGACGGATGCGTGGTTCGCTTATGTCATGGAGCGTCAGCGCCTGCGATGAATCGCTTCCCAGAGGACGACAGGAACGCTGCGACGACGGAAGATGAACACGAGAAGGCCTCCAGCGATGAACCCTCCGATGTGAGCGAAAAAGGCTACTCCCCCGCCGGAAGCGCCGATTGCTCCTGCGCCGCTTATCAACTGGAAGAGGAACCAGAGACCGAGGAGGATCACCGCGGGGATACGAATCAACCGGATGAAGAAGAAGATGGGGACAAGGGTGAGGACGCGTGAATACGGGAAGAGCATGAAGTAGGCGGCGAGAACACCGGCTATTGCCCCGGACGCGCCGATCTGCGGGATGGCACTGTGTGAAGAGATCACAGTCTGTGTCGCAGTGGCAATGAGCCCACACAGGAGATAGAACACGAGGAACCTCCCGTGGCCCATGGCGTCTTCTACATTGTCGCCGAAGATCCACAGGTAGAGCATGTTTCCCAGGATGTGGAGCAAACCTCCGTGGATGAACATTGCACTGAAGAGAGTGATCCACAGCGGAAGAGCAATCGTGGGTGGAAGGTCCTTCCCCGCAAGAAACTCGCCGGGTATGAATCCGTAGGAGAACACGAATTGCTCGCGCGGGGAAATGCGCACGTAGGAGACGGGCCTCTTCAAATCAGCGAAGCTAAGATTGTGTACCTGCCAGGACGAGACGTTCAAGGTAAGCATTTCCTGGGAGCTATTCGTTAGTTGGTAGGAGAAAACCAGCAGATTGATGATGATCAAGACGACCGTGACGATGGGGAACGTTCTGCTCTGTTGATAGTCTCGTATAGGGATCATGGGCCCATGATACATTCTTCTTCACAGTAGCGACAAGGACTGAGCACACGCCCCTTCTATCTCGATTGGTGCAGAGAGACAATCGTGCGAAGAGCACGTCGTGAGGAGACAGGCAAGGGTGCGGATTAACGTATTGAGCGCTTCGAAGAAGGAGCGAGATTCTGCGAGGAGTTGCTGCTTGTATTGATCGCAAGGGAGTCTGTATCATTCACTTGGCTTGTCGTGTTTGGTGTTGTTGGAGAGCTGAAAGACACGATTGCTGGTTTCAAGGAGGATATATGGAGCTTCTCAAGCGTTTGAGTGAAGCGGGCGGCGTGCCCGGACATGAGGGAAAGATTCGAAGCATCATCAGTGAGGTGTTGGAGGGCAAAGCGGAGACGATCGAGACGGACCAACTGGGAAACCTCATTGCTCACTTGCCGGGTGATGGACCGGTGGTGATGATCGCCGCGCACATGGATGAGATCGGGTTTATCGTCAGTTACATCGAGAAGGACACTGGTTTTCTGCGCATCCATCCCCTGGGTGGGTTTGATGTCAAGACACTCATTGCCCAGCGGGTGATTGTGCACACGGAGGCGGGCGATCTGGTCGGATGCATTGGGGCAAAACCGATCCACATCATGACCGCCGAAGAGCGGAAGAAGCTGCCGGAGATGAAGGATCTGTTTGTCGATCTGGGGCTCACGGAGGAGCGCGTGCGCGAGCTGGTTGCTGTTGGTGATATGGTCACGATGCGGCAGGACTTCCTTGTCGGTGAAGAAGTTGTTTCCGGGAAGGCACTAGACGACCGCGCCGGTGTGTACATCGGGATTGAAGCGATAAAGCGGGCAAAGAAGATCGCTTGTGATCTGTACTTTGTTGGAACGGCGCAGGAAGAGGTGGGCCTGCGCGGGGCGCAGGTGGCCGGATTTGCCGTTCACCCTCAAATCTCGATCGCCCTTGATACGACGCTGGCGGTTGACATGCCAGGAGTCCCGGGTGCGCAGCAAGTCACGAAGCTCGGAAAGGGTGTGGCGATCAAGATTGCGGACAGCTCGTCCATCTCGCACGTCGGTCTGGTGCGCGCAATGAAGGACCTGGCAATGGAGCGGAAAATCCCCTATCAGATGGAGATCTTGCCGCGCGGAGGTACGGATGCCGGTGCGATGCAGCGTGCGCGTTCGGGCTCTGCGGCGATTACTCTTTCCCTCCCCTCACGCTACGTGCACTCAGTAGTGGAGATGGCACATCAGGACGACCTCGATGCGGCGATTTCGCTGTTGGCGGCGTTTCTGGAGACGGCGGATAGCGTTGACTTAAGCAGAGGATAGCCAATGACGCGCACACTCTTCCGCAACTTCGACCTTGTAGCGACGATGGATACGGAGCGTCGCGAGATCCGGGGAGGCAGCGTCCTAGTTGATGGTAACGTGATCCGCGCCGTCTCCGACGGTGCATTGGCACTGGATGCGGATCGTGTGATCGACGGGAGGGGGAAGATCCTCCTTCCTGGCTTCGTCAACACGCACCATCACCTGTATCAGACCCTGTTCCGGAATGTTCCCGGTGCGTCCGATCGCAAGCTGTTCGATTGGCTCGTCTTCCTCTACGAACGGTGGAAGGGGTTGGACGACGAGGCGGTCCGAATCAGCGCGGCCGTTGGTTGCAGCGAGCTTCTCCTATCGGGGGCGACGACGACCTCTGATCACTTCTACCTCTTTCCCCGCGGGTATCCGGATATCTTCGACGCAGAGGTGGAGGGGGGGATGATGAGCGGTATCCGCTTTCATCCTTGCCGTGGATCGATGTCGCTATCCAAGAAGGATGGTGGTCTTCCTCCCGACAGCGTAGTGCAATCGGAGGATGAAATACTGTGCGACTGTCAGCGGGTGATCGAACGTTACCACGATACGCAGCCTTTCTCCATGCTGCGTGTGGCCCTTGCCCCCTGCTCACCGTTTTCAGTAACTGCGGATTTGATGCGCGAGTCAACGAGGCTTGCCGACGAGTACAACGTGCTTTTGCACACGCACCTTGCCGAGACGGTTGACGAGGAAGAATTCTGCTTGGAGAGCTTTGGATCGCGTCCAGTTGACTATATGGAAGAGCTTGGCTGGCTCAGGGATGACGCGTGGTTTGCTCATCTCGTGCACGTGAGCGAGGCTGACATTGCGAAACTCGTGAGTGCTGAGTGTGGCCTTGCCCACTGTCCGAGCTCGAACATGACCCTCGGATCCGGGATCGCTCCGGTGGTGCCGATGGCAAAGACCGCGATGCGAATCGGGATTGGAGTCGACGGACCGGCGAGCAACGACACTTCGAGCATGATTCGCGAGGTGAGACAATCGATGCTCTTGCAGCGTGTGCGCTACGGGGCGGAGTCGTTCTCCGCGCGTGACGCTTTGTATCTTGCGACGATGGGTGGAGCCAGCGTCCTTCGCCGCGAGGATGAAATCGGTTCGATCGAGGTCGGGAAAGCCGCGGATCTGATCACGTTTGACATGAGCGGAATCGAGTTTGCCGGGGCGCAGTCCGATCCGTTGGCGGCTATCGTTCACTGCGGCGCCGAACGTGTCGATACGGCGATGGTGAATGGGCAAATCCGCGTCCGTGAAGGACGCCTTGTCGACGAATCCCTCTATGAGTTGATCCCGCGTCACAACGAGATCTCCCTCAAACTCATCAACGGCCGATGAACGTTACCTTAGAGGTCTCCTTTTCCTTCAAAAACGATCTTGTCGATCACCCGGTGACGCTCGCGCTTGCAAAAAAAAGAGTGGATGTGAGCACCGCGTTGCGTGCTCTTGTGGTGAAGCACCCCCAGGTGTCGTCGCGCATCTTCACCGATAGAGGGGATGTGCACCCGTACATCAATGTGCTCAAGAACGGGGGAATGTCAGATTCCAGTGTGGCTTCGAGACCGAACTAAAAGACGGTGATCACCTGACGATCGTTCCGCCAATTGGTGGCGGCTAGAATGACATAGATTTCGGTCCTTGGCCCGGGATACTCAGTTATTTGCGTGAACAACGTGTGTCAGATAGCGGCTGAAAGGGGTGAGGGGCTCATTGTGCTGAGCCCCTCTGTGCTGGCGTAGTGGGCTGCTCTTCAAGGAGGTCAGCAGGTTTCCCCTGCCTGTTGCCCAATTGAATACTACGAGCCAGACATGTGGATTCTGTGAACGGGCTGCGGGCTTTCTGTGCGGGAATCTTCCTGGCTACTTTAAGGTGGCGTATTTGGTGATTAAGGTCCCAAGGAATATCGGTTTCACACATCGCGTCTCCGCGTCTCCCGATCTCCCGATCTCCTGATCTCCCGATCTCCCGATCTAGCTCTCATGACTGCACAGTAGAAAGTAAATGGGATCAGGATGTGGTACCTAACGCGATATCGAAGATGTCGCGCAACATCGTAGCAGCTGACGGGAGTGGCGTCTCCTCTTTGATAATAGCGGTAATCGTTCCGTAGATATCAGTGTAGTACGTGATCCCCATCTCTTTTGGCCCCAGTCTTCCCAGCGGATGATCTTCGGGTAGGACCTGTGGAGTGACGCTGAGTGAATATCCCGAATCGCTGCGAAGCGCTGTTGCCAGCAAGCGCATGCGCCGGCCGGAGCGAAACTCAGAACGGATAGTCTGATCCGAGAGGTCGCTGATCCCGCTTCGCTTGACGTCTTCCAACCTCGCGGGATAGGAAAGGACGGCGTTTGCCAGGATCACGAGCTTTGCCGCGGCGTCCCAGCCGTCGAGGTCCCATGTGGGATCTGCCTCAAGGACGCCTTCGCGCTTGGCGAGACTGATTGCTTCATCCCACGATGTCCCATCGCCGATAAGGTCGAGTATGAACCCGGTGACGAGATTGGGGACTGCCTCGATGCGATCGATCGTTGCACCCCGCAGATCGCGGCTGCCGATGTACAGAGCGGGAAGGCCGCCGGCGACAGTTCCACCGAATCGCAGGTAGACTCCACACTCGCTTGCAAGCTGCGTAAGTTCCTGGTAGAAGAGGATGATCGGTCCCTTGTCCGGTGTCACGACATGCATACCTCTTGCCAAGGCGGTGCGAATACAGGATGTTGCAGGTTCTGCTCCGCGTGCGAGGTTGACCGGCGTCGCCTCGCACCAGACGTCGGCCTCGACCTGGTGCACAAGATCGAGCGAGTTCATCCCGACTGTTCCAAGTTGAGGATAGTTTGCTACTGTTCCTGTGGAGGCCTTGGCCTTAAGAATCAGATCCAAATCGAGGCCATGCGGATCCTGCACTGCACCACGGGAATCGACCGCGGCAACGATCTGTAGATCAAGATTGTAGCGCTCACGCAGCTTCGCCTGCTTGTCAGAGATCAGCTTGATGAACCTTGTACCGAGGTTCCCTAGCCCCGATATCGCTATACGCACAGTTCTTGCTGTCATGTTGCCTGCATTAAGGTTCAGATCACGCAACCGTGTTTTTCAAGATGCCGATCCCTTCGATTTCCACCTCAACGATGTCTCCGGATACGAGGGGGCCAACCCCGGCTGGTGTCCCCGTGGCGATCACGTCCCCGGGTTCGAGTGTCATGTACGATGAGATCTCCTCGATCAACACGGGGATGGGAAAGATGAAATCCGCCGTTGATCCGTCCTGGCGGGTCTCTCCGTTCACCCGTGACATAACGTGAAACGGCCCTTCGATCTCATCCTTGGTAACGATCATCGGCCCAAGCGGAGCGGATGTGTCGAAACCCTTGGCACGCACCCAGTTTTTGTCCCACTTCTGCGCCTCGCGGTCGGAGACGTCGTTCATGCACGTGTAGCCGAGAATGACGCTCATCGCCTCCTGGGCTGACACATTGTGGCAGCGTACACCGATGACGACGGCCAGTTCGGCCTCGTGATGAACGAGACCGCTCTTTGGAAGCACGATCTCATCCTTTGGTCCGATCACCGCCGATGGAGGTTTGAAGAAGAGGAGTGGACGCTCCGGCACATCGTTACCGAGTTCTTTGGCGTGTGCCGCATAGTTACGACCGACACAAACCATCTTCGTTGGTGTGCATGGAGGGAGCAGGTGTACCTTTTCTACACGGAGCTTGCCGGAGGGCGAAACGATTGTGCTGCCTTCGAGCTTGCCCGAAACGGGTAGCTGCGATGTTGGGTCGAAAAAGCGGACAAGTCGCATGGAGCCTCCCTTCTGGGCCTTTCAAGATTTGCAACACCGTACATCTTTGGGTGTGTGTTTGCAAGGGCGCGCGATCTGCCACTTGACCGATCTACGGTGAGTGGATAGGCTTTGCTATCATGAACAGGCCTTCCTCCTTTACCATCGTGGTCGCCGCCCTCGCGGTCGACCGTCTCCTCAAATGGTGGGTGGGAGGACACCTTGTGCTCTATGAGTCACGGCCTCTGATCGGTCAGACGATTCGACTGACGCGAGTACACAACGTTGGCGGTGCGCTCGGGATATTTCCCGACAGTGGCCCTCTCTTCCTTGCAGTTTCGATCGTTGTCTCGGCGGTGATTGTCTTTCTTCTCTTGCGGCACAAGACTCAAGGCGTCATCATGGGAACGGGTTTGGCGCTGCTACTCGGCGGCGCGGTGGGGAACCTGATAGATCGACTTGCGTACGGCTATGTGCTTGATTTCTTGGAAATCAGAGGGCTGTTTGTCAACAACTTTGCCGATGTTTGCGTGAGCGTGGGAACTGCTTTGATCTTCATCCATGTTCTCTTTGGGGGTGAGAAAGATCGAACTACGCAAGAAGCTGATCGTCTTTGAGGGGCTCGATTTTACCGGGAAATCGACCCAGGTGGAAATCCTTGGTAGACATTTACAGAAGATGGATCTTCCGGTTACGACGACACGTGAGCCGGGAGGGACTGTGCTTGGTGAGGTGGTGCGGAGTGTGATCCTTTCGAATGAGCACACGGAGCTCCTTCCCTTATCCGAGCTGTCGTTGTTCATCACCTGTCGCGCGCAGTTATCGGCGGAGGTGATCGAACCGGCGCTTGATGCTGGGCATGTTGTTGTATCGAGCCGATACCGCCTGTCGAGCCTTGGCTACCAGGGCTACGGACGCGGCCTTGATCTCACTCTGATCGAGCGGATGAATGAGATCGCCACGTCCGGTCGGCAGCCTGATCTGACATTCCTTCTCGACCTTCCCGCGGAGAAAGCATTGGAGCGGAGGGGCAAAGTGCGTGATCGAATCGAACAGGAGGACTTGGCGTTTTACCGGCGAGTGCGCACGGGGTATCTTGATCTGACGCGCGGTGATCCGAGGGTACATTTACTTGACGCCACGATATCGATAGACGAGATCGCACGCAAGGTTCTAGAGTACTTGAGCCTGTAGGCTTTGGCAACGGCTGTCAATGGTGTATGATTAGGATTATTACGAACGCCGCTAAAGGGGGACAATGATGGACTTTGTAAGCATGAAGGATGAGTTGGTCTTTGGCGTGAAATTGGCCAGCTATGCACTTGGTACACGCAGCAGTATGCCCATTCTTTCTGGGCTTAAGATGGAGATCTCCGGCGACAGCCTTCGCCTCTACGCCACCGATTTGGAGCGTGCAGTCCATTGCGAGATGCCGATCGAGAACAAAGGGGAAGATGAGGCAGTGGTCCTCAATGGTGCGGTTCTCTCCCAGATTGCCAATCACCTCCCCGAGGATGATCGCATCACAATGAAGACAGGCGAAGGAGATGGCACGCTGGTCAAGCTTCGCTGCGGCGAGGCCCTGTTCGACCTGCCGACCCTACCGGTGGAGGACTATCCGGAGATTGCACCGCTTCCGGAAAGGCGCATTGGACAGATAGACGTGCAGAAGTTCCATCGTGGGCTGGAGCAGACAGCATTTGCCTCGCTCAAGGTAAATGAGACGACACGCCTCAGTCTGACTGGGGTGGACATTGTCATCGGCGGCGGGGAGATGAAGATGATTGCCACCAATGGCTACCGTCTGTCGATGAAGACACTCCCCATGGATGAGATCCTCGAAGAAGGCGAATTTCTGATCGAGGCGGGCGTGTTGAGCGACCTTGACCGCGTCCTTTCACAGATCAATGCCGCCAGCGTGGAGATTTACCGCGGCGACGGCCAGGTATTCTTCCGTGCTGGTGGAGTGACGTTTATTGCTAAGACTATTGCCGAGGAGTTCCCCGACTTCGACCGCGTGATCCCTAAGGACAATACGATCAACCTCACGTTCAACCGGCAGGCGCTATTGGGGAGCTTACAACGGATCGAAATCACGGCTGCCGAGGAATCGGGGGCGGTGACGTTCCGCGCGACGAGCGATGAGAGCGCTGCGCGGATAAACTCCTCCTCCAAGGACAAGGGTGAGGCAGAAGAACGGGTACGCTTGGCAAAGGTCCCGTCGGAGGCGATCGAGATATCCTTCAAGGCCGAGTATCTGATAGACGTTCTCAAGCGGATGGACTCAGAACAGATTGCGGTGTGGCTGGCAACATCGGAGAAGGCTGGATTAATCGAGCCGGCGGGCGATGGGATCTCGCCACTCGATGAGGGCTTTCTTTACGTGTGCATGCCCGTACGCCTTGGTGGATGATCGATCAGCGATCCTCTAGGGTTCCTAATGGTGTGTACTTACGCGAGAGCGCTGCGAATCGCCTCTGTGCCTTTCTGTAAGGCCTGGTCGAGTGAGTCTGCACGCAGACCTCCTCCTTGAGCAAAGGTGCGGTTGCCGCCGCCGCCGCCGCCGAATTTCGCGGTGAGCGTCCGCACGATTTTTCCGGCATTCACTTCCAATTCATCGCTTATCTTGCAGACAGCGATTCCCTTTCCGCCCGCTTGTGCGAGGAGCAAGACCACTGCCGGGCTCCCCTTCTCTTCTACTAAATCGGCAAGTTCCTTTAGTTGTGCTCCATCAGCGTCCACTCTTTCGGCGAAGACGTTTGTGCCTCCAATTTCCTCTCTCCGTGCGAGCAAATCATCGCGTATCTGCGTGAGTGATGCCGTGCTCAGTGTGGCGAGGTTCTCTTCAAGGGATGCCTTCTCCTGTTGCAGACGATTGAGGCCAGTAATTGGGTCGTCGCCAAGTGTCCTCTCAATCTTGGTTAGCAGCCGATCGCGTCTGCGCACCCAGGCAAGTGTGCCGTCACCGGTGACGGCGCGCATGCGACGCACACCCGCGGCAATGCTCTCCTCAGAGATTATCTTGATCAGCCCGATCTCTCCGGTTCTGGAAACGTGCGTTCCGCCGCACAGCTCACGGCTGAAGTCGCCGATGGAGACGACACGTATCACGTCCTTTCCGCGGTACTCGTCTTCGAAGTGTGCCATCGCTCCGGTTTTCTTCGCCTCGACGAGGGACATCTCGGACGTGGTGACCGGCAGATCCTGTAACGCGACAGCGTTTGCCAAGTCCTCTACCCGCGCTAGTTCATCTTCGGTGACGCGCTCGAAATGGGAGAAGTCGAACCGCAGCTCGGTGTCTCCAACGTAGGAGCCAGCTTGAATGACGTGTTCGCCGAGGACTTCACGTAGCGCGGCGTGCAGGAGGTGCGTTGCCGTATGGTTGCGTGCAATTTGCTCGCGGCGAGCGGTATCTACGACAAGGTTGCACTCATCAGTCACCTCAAATGTTCCCTCTGTGACTTTCACCGTATGGAGAAAGACATCGGATTTCGTCTTCTTGACGTCGATGATCTCTCCTCGGCCGGGGCGGGTAAGGTTCTCGATTGTTCCCCTATCTGCTATTTGTCCGCCAGATTCTGCGTAGAACGGCGTGCGGTCGAAAGCAAGCTTCAAGGTATCGTCCTCTTGTTGAGCGTTGTGGGCGATCCTTCCACTGGCATTGGTAAGCTTGTAACCGAGAAACTCTGTCGTTGCTACGTCAAGTGTGGCTCTTTCCTTTCCGTGCGTGTTTTCGTCTGCGCTCTTGCGCGAGCGTTGCCGCTGCTGCGCCATAGCACTACGGAACCCGTCTGTGTCGAGGTCGATATTATGTTCGGAGACGATCTCTTCTGTCATCTCCATGGGGAAGCCGTAGGTGTCGTAGAGCTCAAAGGCCAGTTCTCCTGGGAGCATGCGTGTGCCCTCGCCAGCGAGCCTCTGGAGGATGCGTTCCAGACGAGCCTCACCCGCGCGCAGTGTCTTGCGGAACGTTTTCTCTTCGTGGGAGATCACGCGCTGCGCTAGGGGGCGCGCGGTGACAATCTCTGGGTAGACATCTCCTAATGTATCTATCACTGGGTCGACAAGGCTGGGGAGGCTCCCCCTCGGCAGCCCGAGCTTCTCTCCGGAACGAATAGCCCGCCTCAATACGCGACGCAGGACGTATCCCTGTTTCTCGTTTGAGGGAAGAACTCCATCGGCAATGAGGAAGAGAATCCCCTTGATGTGATCGGCGACGATATTCCGGTTCAGGGTGTCAGCATCGGTGAGCGAGCGCGGCACGGCAGCCTGAATCGCTTCCAGCGTTGGCAGAAACAGGTTGATGTCGAAATCTGTTTTCGCGCCCTGCAGTACGGTGGCCGTCCGTTCCAAACCCATCCCTGTGTCGACACTCTTCTTCTTTAGAGGGACGAGTGAACCATCTTCCTGAGCATCGTACTGCATGAAGACGAGATTCCAGATCTCGGAGAATCGATCGCAGTCGCAGGCAACGCCGCGGCAGTTTGGGCCGCACGCCCTGTCTTCCCCCGCATCGAAGAAAATCTCCGTATCCGGGCCACACGGGCCACTGTTTCCCACCGGACCCCACCAGTTGTGCTCCTTCCCCAGCTTAGCGATTCGCTCACGGGGAATGCCGATCTCATCGTTCCAGATGGCGAATGCTTCGTCATCTTCTTCATATACGGAGACCCACAGCCGCTCAGCGGGGATATCAAGTGCACTTGTCAAGAAATCCCAGGCATACTTGATTGCCTGCTCCTTGAAGTAATCGCCAAAGGAGAAATTGCCCAGCATCTCAAAGAACGTGTGGTGATACGCTGTCTTGCCGACGTTTTCGATGTCCGTGGTGCGGAAGCACTTCTGGCATGTAGTTACGCGGGGGAACGTCGGAGCCACATGTCCCCAGAAGATGTCCTTGAACTGGACCATCCCCGCTGCCGTAAACAGCAGACTGGGATCGTTCGGTACGAGAGGCGCGCTCGGTAGGTGATGATGATTGTGTTCGACGAAGTAGCTGATATAGCGTTTACGAAGTTCGTGAGCCTGCACTGTATCCCCCTTTACGATAGAGTTGGATTCTAAGTGTCTCTTTGCGAGAAGTCAAAAAGAGAGTCATAATCCCAAATGTGATGCTTGACATCGCCTATTTGGCTTGCTATCATGGTGAACAGCTGGCGGTATTAGGTGTTTCGGTTTAAAGTCATTTTACCAACAAAAGGACTGATATGGGGGGCATAACCCGGTATGCGTTGCAACGATTGTTATTAACAATCCCGATGCTGCTCATTCTCCTTACGCTTGTCTTCCTTATTCTGAGAGTTATGCCCGGTGATCCGGTAGCGGCGATGCTCGGCGGGAGAAATGTCTCGCCAGAATTGATGGACGAGTATCGTCACAAGATGGGAGTCGATCGCCCGATTCTTGTGCAGTATGCTGAATACCTTGGTAGTATCATTCGTGGCGACTTCGGCAAATCATTCAGTACGGGCCAGCCTGTTGTCTCAGAGGTCTTCCTTCGGTTCCCCGCTACGCTCGAGCTTGCGTTCTTTGGACTAATCTTTGCCTGGATCTTTGGGTTTGGCACTGGGCTGATTGCAGCTGTCCGCGTTGATCGCCCAATCGATCACATCGTGCGTGTGTTTCACATCGGATCGTTTGCGATGCCCCTCTTCTGGCTTGGATTGATGCTGCAGGTAATTTTCGCCGTGAAGCTTGGGTGGTTTCCTGTGGCGACGCGCATTGGTGGAAGGATTGCGTTTACCTTTCAGTCGAAGACTGGTTTCTATCTTCTTGATGCCATCTTGAGTGGAAATGGAAAGGTGATTTTGGACGTCGCGAGGCACCTAGTTCTTCCATCGATCACTCTGGGATTTGCTCAGGCGGGGCTCCTCGGCCGCATGACACGAGCGAGCATGCTTGAAGTCCTTGATCAGGATTACGTTACTACTGCGCGCGCGAAGGGATTGAGCGAGCGCGTGGTTATCATGAGTCACGCGCTGCGTAATGCGATGATCCCCATAATCACCGTCTTCGGTCTGCAATTCGCCATTCTCATGGGTGGGGCCGTCCTTACCGAGACGGTCTTTTCCTGGCCGGGGATTGCGAGCTTCCTCGTGCGCTCGATCGAGTCGCGCGATTGGCCATCCATCCAAGGGGCAATCGTGTTCATTGCAATCTTCATTTCCGTGATTAACTTGCTTGTTGATGTCGCGTATTCGTTCATTGATCCAAGGGTGAGGTACTGAGCATGGCACGTGGCATGGTAGGTTTCTTAGACTGGGTAGTTGATAAGGTCTCTCGCGGGAAGCATGGCCTGCGGCACCAAACGGTGCTTAAGGTGGGACTGGTTATCGTGATTGTGTTTCTCGTGGTGACGGCGCTGGCGCAGTATTCCTGGTTCACGCCATACAGCCCGACCAAGTATCGTAGCGCGCCAAGACTGGAAGGTCCATCGGTTCAACACTTAATGGGGACCGATCAGCTGCAGCGTGACGTCTTTAGTCGTATCCTCGCGGGTGGAAAGGCGTCCATTATCGTCGCATTCGGGGCAGTGGCGCTAAGCATGACAATCGGATCAATCCTCGGCTGGATCTCCGGATTCGTTGGAGGATTCCTCGATCGCTTGCTTTCCTTGACTATGGATGCGATCTACTCGTTCCCATCGATGATCCTGGCAATTGTTCTTGTGGCCATGTTCGGAGCGGGTTTGGGACCGATGATTTGGGCGGTGGGATTCGTCTACATCCCGACGTACTTCCGTGTGACGCGTGCTGAGGTATTGCAAGTGCGGGAGACGACGTATGTGGAAGCTGTGCGAGCGCTGGGAGCGAGCAATCTACGCATCATCTTGCGGCACATCGCGCCAAACACGGTGAACGCGATCATGGCCGTCTCCTCGTTCAACCTCGCTGACGCGATTCTGACGGTCGCTGCCCTGTCTTTCCTGGGATTCGGTCTGCCGCCTCCGGCGCCGGACTGGGGATACGACATCCAAAACGGCCAGAAGTTCCTGCAATCTGGCTCGTGGTGGCTGATAACATTCCCCGGGATCATGATCATCTCCCTGTCTCTGGGCTTTGGTCTGATCGGCGAAGGGATAAGCGATCTGGTTAATCCAAAGAGGAAGAGGAAGAGGGTTTGACTTTGTAGATCACTAGTGCTAGAGTAGCAATAGGCGATGTCAATTGGTAGGGGAGGTGGTAAACGGCTCGGGCTACCTGGTTTGAAGAAGGGAAAGATCTAACGGCATTAAGAATAAGGAGGCAGAGTATGAAGAAGGTACTAGGTGTTCTTTTGGTAATTGGCGTGCTAGCTATTGTTCCGCTTATGGTTTCAGCCGCCGAACCGTTGATTATGGGGACGACCGACCGTGTGACCGAGCTTTCGTTTGCTAACAGCTACGATCACTACAGTTGGCATGTCCTGCGTGCAACTACGGATGCGCTGGTGAAACTGAACGATGAGACCCTGGACATAGAAGGGGCAATTGCCGAATCGTGGGACGTCTCCGCGGACGGTATGGTGTATACGTTCCACATTCGCCCAGGGATCACGTTCTGGGATGGTGCTGCGTGTGATGCTGCTGCGGTAAAGTGGTCACTCGACCGTACAATAAGCCTCGATGGACCGGAAGGTGGAGTAGGGCTGATCAAGGGCGTCATCGATCATATCGATGTCATTGATCCGTTGACCGTTAACATCACTCTGACTCAGGCGGACGCGATCTTCCTGCTGCGTATGTCGCAGGAGCTTGCACCGGCGCTGATTTACTCGCCGAAGACGACACCTGCTGATGACTTTGCTGTGGGTGTCTATGCGGGGACCGGGCCGTACAAGCTGCTGGAATACGTTCCTGACCAGTACGTGAAGTACGAGGCCTACGATGGTTACTATGGCCGGGCACCGAAGACCAAGGATGTCATCGAGAAGATGTACTCCGATGCTGCCGCGCTGCGTGCAGCACTTGAAGCCGGCGACGTTGACTTCATCTTCCGTACCCTGAGCCCGCAGGACATTCAGGACCTGGAAGACAACCCCAACGTTGACATCAATTACTATCCGCCGAGCCCTGGTGTTCGCTATCTGCTGTTCAACGTGACGCAACCGCCGGTGGACAATCCGATAGTCCGTCAGGCGATCACCTATGCGGTCGACCGCCAGGCGATCATTAGTCAGGTCTTTAGCGGAACTGTTGACCCGATCTATACAATGGTTCCTATGGTCGATCCTCCATTCTTCGGCGCTATCGATGTCTTCCCGCATCGCGATCTAGATATCGCCCGCGTGTTGCTGCAGAGTGCTGGCTACTCGGAGACGAACAAACTTGAGCTAAACCTCTGGTACACGCCGAAACACTACGGTACAACCGAGGGCGATGTGGCCACAGTTGTTGCTGGTAGTCTAGAAGAGACGGGAATGATCGATATCTCGATCCAGATGCTTGAGTGGGGAGCATATACCGAGCGCATGTCGGGCGGTGGATTTGACATGTTCTTCCTCGGCTGGCACCCGGACTATCTCGAGTCATCCAACTTCCTTGCTCCATGGACGACGGAGTCGCCGGAAGGATTGGGAACATTCTTCAACGAGAATGAGCACTTCGCTATCTACAAAGAGCTGATGGACATTGCCACGACCACTGCCGACACGACAGTGCGTTCGAATATATACAAGGCGGTCCAGCTTCTAAGTGTTCAGGATGTCCCATGGATTCCTCTGTGGGCAATGACTGATGAAATGGTCATCGGGTCGCTGCCTGGGGTCCACGGTACAATGTTGAACATCACGATGGATGTCTGTATCTGGAACGTCTACAAAGACTAGTTTCGCAGATTTGCGAATGCTTCACGAGGGGCCGAGAAATCGGTCCCTTTTTTTTGTTCGGACGGCTGTCGTTGTCCGCCGAGCGGACGCGGCTTATACTTGTAGGCAGAGGGAATTTGTAGCGGTGGAGACAAGTTTGTGGCCAAGTACAACCATCGATGTGGATCGGTGAGAAGTACGACCCAGATTGGCGAAATGGCCGGAGTGCTTACGCCCGCAGTCTGTTTCAAGAGTGGTGAGGCAAGAAGAGGGGGTGTGGCAGTTGTACACGCAGTTGCGAGAGCAGCATAAGCACGTTTCTCATAGACAGATCGGGCACCGCGCGTTGCTGTGGGTCGTCGTCGTGTCTGTCCTCCTCCTCACCTCGCTCTATGCGATCAGGTTTGTCACAATTAGTCGGTTGCAGCAGCAGGTAGCTGTCCTTAGCGTGAAGGAGCAAAGTGTACTCGATGAGGAATCAGTGCTCCGCGCGTGTCTCGCTCGGAAAGACGATCCTCAGGCGATCGAGGATGTTGCCCGCGAGAAGCTTGGGTTGGTGAAGCCGGGAGAGCAGCTCATCATCTTTGTTAAAGGAGACTGAACTTGACAGTAAAGTTTGTTCATCTCCACACACATTCGGAGTACAGCATCCTGGACTCCTCATGCAAGATCAAGGCGTTACTGGATCGGACTGAGGAGTACGATATGGACGCCCTCGCCCTCACGGATCATGGTGTGATGGGCGGCGCAGTCAAGTTCTACCGTGAGGCCAAGCGCCGTGGGATCAAACCGATCATCGGTTGTGAGATCTACCTTGCTCCGGGCGACAGGCGCGAAAAGAAGGTCCGCAACGGCGCGAAGTACTTTCACCTTGTGCTCCTTGCGGAGAATGAACGCGGTTATTCGAATCTCGTCTCCATTGTCAGTTTGGCACAGACGGAGGGGTTCTACTACAAGCCGCGCGCAGACAAGCAACTATTGCGACAATACCATGAGGGACTGATTGCTCTCTCCGCCTGTCAGAGCGGGGAAATTCCACGCCTTCTCCTTGCTGGACGAGGGGACGCTGCGCACACTGCCGCCTTGGAGTATGCGGAGATCTTCGGCCCAGGGAACTTCTACATCGAACTGCAGGACCACGGTACGGAGACGGACAAACGGTTGCGGGGTGAACTTGTTTCACTGGCACGCGATCTCGATCTGCCACTCGTGGCGACGAATGACACGCATTATCTGGCGCCGGAGGATCGCCTGGCGCACGAGGTCTTGCTTAACATTCGCGCTAACAAGAAGATCGATGATGATGACCGGATGAAGTTCGATGGCGATGGCTACCACTTCCGAAGTGCTACCGAGATGGAGGAGCTGTTCTCCGATATTCCGGAGGCTATAGATAACACGCGTGTCATTGCCGATCGCTGCAATGTGGAGATAGAGTTTGGCCACACAGTGATACCACCGTTCCCGTTGCCGGAAGGGATCACCGCTGATGAGTACCTGCGTAAGCTGGCCTATGAAGGGGCACATGCGAAGTACGATGAAATTACGCGCGCGATCGAGGAACGCCTGGAGTACGAGCTGTCTGTGATCGAGAGGATGAAGTATGCCACCTACTTCCTTATAGTCTGGGACTTCGTTCGTTTTTCGAAGGAACAGCATATTCCCGTTGGGCCAGGTCGAGGATCGGCGACGGGGAGCCTTGTCTCCTATTGCATCGGCATCACGCGTGTTGATCCTCTTCGCTATAGCCTGATCTTTGAGCGCTTCCTCAACCCGGAGCGTGTGAGCATGCCTGATTTCGACATCGATTTCTGCGTCAAGGGGCGCGATCGGGTGATCGCCTACGTTCGGGAGAAGTACGGTCGCGATTGCACCGCGCAGATCGCCACCTACGACCGCATGGCGGCGCGCAGCGTAGTGCGGGATGTGGGAAGAGTGCTCGGCGCATCGTATGGCACCACCGACCACCTGGCTAAGCTTATCCCTTATGGCCTCACCCTGCGGGTTGCCGTCGAGCAGGTGGCCGAGCTGCACAAGCTCTACGAAAGCGATCCCGAGGTCAAGAAGATTGTCGATATCGGCCTGCGTCTGGAGGGATTAGCGCGGAATACGTCCACCCATGCCGCTGGCGTTGTGGTGGCTACACGTCCGCTGCAGGAGATTGTTCCGCTTCTACGGCTGGGTGAAGGTGAGATTGTCACTCAGTACGATATGACTGACGTCGAAGCGGTTGGGCTCTTAAAGTTCGATTTCCTCGGTCTACGAAACCTCACGCTGCTCGATGAGGCATGCACTTCGTTGCGGACGCATGCCGGGATCGATGTCGATCTGGATGAGGTTCCACTCGATGACGAAAAGACCTTCGAGATGATACGCGCCGGCAAGACGGCGGGGATATTCCAGTTAGAAGGATCGGGGATGACCTCCCTGATCCGGAGAGTGGAACCGGATCGCTTCGAGGACCTTATCGCACTCCTCGCTCTCTACCGGCCCGGGCCTTTGGAGAGCGGGATGACCAATGACTACGTAGAGCGTCGCCATGGTCGCCAGAAGATCACCTACCCTCATCCGAGCCTGAGCGAGGTCCTCGACGAGACCTACGGCCTGCCAATCTATCAGGATCAGATCATGCTTATGGCGCAGAAACTAGCCGGTTTCTCCCTTGCTGAGGCGGACATCCTGCGCAAGGCGATGGGAAAGAAGAACAAGGTGATGATGGCAAGCATGCGCGAGAAGTTCATGGCTGGCTGCCTGAAGAACGACATCTCGGAGCCGGTCGCCACGCAGAGCTTTGACGACATGGAGAAGTTTTCGCGCTACGGGTTCAACAAATC
This sequence comes from Candidatus Bipolaricaulota bacterium, assembly GCA_034715975.1. Classification (GTDB taxonomy): domain Bacteria; phylum Bipolaricaulota; class Bipolaricaulia; order UBA7950; family UBA9294; genus M55B144. Next base: position 47,800 of record JAYEFP010000031.1, read on the forward strand.
GCACACCACCGCCTACGCCTTCATCTCTTACTGGACGGCCTACCTCAAGGCAAACTACCCGACCCACTTTATGGCAAGCTTACTGGCGAGTGTGCAGGGCGATCTGGACAAGGTTGCATCCTACATCGGCCAGTGCCGTCGAATGGGAATTGAGGTCCTTCCGCCGGACATCAACGAAAGCGAGGCTAGCTTCACCCCTACCTCTGACTCCCGGATCCGCTTTGGCCTGGCGGCGATCAAGCACGTAGGGAAGGGGGCGATTGCCGCGATCCTCGCTGTGCGCAAGGACGGCTTTTCGTCCTTCTTTGACGTATGCCGACGTGTTGATGGCGCCGACCGGGACACGTTGGAGGCACTGATCAAGGCCGGGGCGTTTGGTAGCTTTGGTTCGTCACGGCGCGGGCTTCTCATGCATGTCTCACAAGGGGTCGAGATGATGCAGATCGCTCGTCACGAGAGGCAGAGCGGGCAGCAGTCGTTCTTTGGAGGGCTGGAGACGGCGGCCGTCGATCCGATTGTCTCCGAGGAAGAATTTCCGCAGAGCGAACTGCTCGAATTTGAAAAGGAATTCCTCGGACTGTACATCAGTGCGGACCCGCTCGATCAGTACCGCGACGTCATCTCGCTCTACTGCAGACCTCTCTCTAGCGTGAGCAGTCTGCGAGAGGCGGAGAGTGCGGTCATCGGAGGACGGATCACTGCTATGCGCCGTATTGCAACGAAGAAGGGAGATCAGATGGCGTTTATCACCATGAGCGACGGAGACAGTGAGGCGGAGGTCACGATCTTCCCGCGTGTTCTTGAAACGGCTTCCTCGTCAATCGACGTTGACCTATTTACCGCGCTACGCGTAACCGCGGGGAGGAGGAACGGAGATATCAACCTTGTTGCCGATGAGGCGATCCCCTTGGAGTCATTGGAGAAAAAGATCAGCCTATCGGTAAACGTGACCCTCGGCGAGGAAGAGATAGATTCCGATCGACTGACGCGGCTCAAGGTATTCCTTGCGGAGCATCCGGGCGACGCTCCGTTTGTTCTGCGGGTAGATGCCGAAGATGGGCGGTTCCTCGTGCGGGCGGGAAAGGGATTCTGTGTCTGCCCCACTGTTGAGCTGCAACGCGGTTTAGAGGAGATCGTTGGCGTTGGTCGAGTCCGTGTTTCAAGCGGTGGTATTCGTGAGGATTAGGCAGGCACTCCGCTGGCTCTATCCCGGAATGAGGGTGAAACGGTGGGCGCTTCTTTTGACGATATCGATGTTCTTTGTCGTCTTCGGCATCTTGGAGGTCGTCGGGCGAGTACGGATAGGCGAGCTCTACGACATCATCCCCAAGTCACCTGGGCTGCGTTTTCTGATCATCGTTGCCGCATTCGTCATTGGAGTGGGAGGGTTTCTCTTTGCCCTGTTTCGCCTCGTGCACTCAGTTGCGCGTGGCATCGCCCCCGGACGTGATGAAGAGCCGTCTCAGATCATCTATCGCACGCGCGTCCTACGGCGCGGACCTCATGTAGTTGCGATCGGTGGTGGGACGGGGTTGTCCACCCTGTTGCGGGGGATGAAGGAAGAGACCTCGAATATCACGGGGATCGTCACGGTGATGGATGACGGAGGCAGCTCGGGCAGGCTGCGCTCGGACCTCGACATTCTCCCTCCCGGCGATATTCGTAACTGTATCCTTGCTCTGGCAGAGGATGAGGAGCGCATGGCGCAACTCTTCCAGCACCGCTTCTGGGGGAAGCCTGAGCTCGCGGGTCATTCTCTGGGGAACATCCTCCTTGTTGGCCTGGAACAGGCAACAGGTGGATTCGATCGAGCGATTGAGGAAATGAGCTACATCCTGAACGTGCGCGGCGAGGTTCTCCCGGCGACCCTCGAAAAGACGCAGCTGCGCGCGGAGATGGAGGATGGTGACTGGGTGGAGGGTGAGAGCCATATCACCGCTGATCCGCGCAGGATCAGTCGCATTGAGCTATCGAAGAAGAATGTCACGTCGTACTATCGTGTACTGGACGCGCTTGCATCCGCGGACCTGATCCTTCTCGGTCCGGGAAGCCTGTTTACGAGTATTATCCCGAACCTTCTCGTCGATGATGTTGCTGATGCTCTCGCTGCCTCTGCCGCGGAGAAGATACTCGTGGGTAACCTGATGACCCAGCCGGGAGAGACTGATGGATTATCGCATCTGGATCATATCGAGGTCCTTTCAAGTTATGTCGATCTAACGTGTTTTGATAAGGTACTTGTGAGTGATGCCCTGCCGCCTGATGAGTTTATCACGAGCTATCTGGAGGAGGCATCAGAGCCAGTGATAAACGATCTCCCATTGGAGAACAAGTATCAGATGGAGGTAGTGAGCGCTGATCTTCTTGGCTTCGCTGAGCTGTCCGGGAAGCAGACGGTAAAGCACGACCCACGTAAATTAGCGAAAGCGATCGTCCACAACTCGAGAGCCTTCTCGCGGCACTGAAGCAACGCTAGCATTCAGCTGGCAGCCATCGGATTGCAGCAAGAAACTTGACAGGAGATCACGTTTTCGCTAGCTTTGCAGTTCCGAGTTCCGAGTTCCGAGTTCCGAACCTCTCGTCCGCTCGCTAAAGCTCGGTCAAGCTCACCGCGCTTGCTAAAGACTGCCCTAATCACGAATGACACGAATCAGCCAAATGTCACT
>JAYEFP010000032.1:0-3268 GCA_034715975.1 Candidatus Bipolaricaulota bacterium
GCCCACCAGGGCCGCGACAACACCAATAAGGATGAGTATTCGATAGCTCACTTTTCCTCCGCTACTTCCAAAGTCCGTTTCGTCCTGAAACTGTGCGCCGTACTCGGCTGGAAATCAACCCGAAAGCACACAGTGATCGGTGATAAGTGACGGGTGATGAGAGAGTCTGGGAGGTCATTTTCTATGTAGCGTGGTAGCTCGTCTACCACGTTGGGCGAGAAACTCACAAGATAACTTTGGAGCCTTCCTGTATGGGATGCTGACAGCACTCTAACGCTACACAAGACCTTTTTTCACCAGAGACGAGGAAGACGATGAGGATGCACAGAACAAAAAAACGGGGCTTCACGTCCCGACGTTAAGTAAGATACGATATTCCTCTGTGGAGTGTCAAGGGGTGAGTGCAAAACCGCGACACAACCACAACTTACGCGTGCGGGGAAGCCCTACTTAGGGTGCCTTAAAGCCCTCCTCGCACTCGCGATGACCTTGTTCATCATCTCTTCCAGATCGACGTCCTTGCAGCTGCAGCCGGCGGCTCGCGCGTGCCCGCCTCCGCCGAACTCCAGGGCTATCTTGCTCACATCGGTGTAGTTCTTCGACCTGAACGAGATGTGCACATCTTCCTCCGGCCACTCTATGAATAGGATCGCAATCTCCACGCTGTACATCGATCTGATCTCGCCCACCAGGCCACCCGCGTCGTCCTCGGTGCACCCAGTGTGTCGCAACATCTCCGCGGAGACGTACGACCACGCGAGTTTCCCGTCCTCTTCGATCCGGAGCTTATCGAACATCTCCGAGAGGAGCTTGACCTCGTTCAGTGTTCTGTGTTCGAGGACCGCTGATGATATGCGCTGAATGCTGGCGCCGAGCTTCACGAGCTCCGCCGCGTAGGAAAAGACCTTGTAATCAGTGTTGGAGTACTTGAAGAACCCGGTGTCGGTAGCGATCCCCAACAGGTTGATCTCCGCCAGCTGCGCATCGTACTCCACAAGCTCTTTGCCGATCTCGTAGACGATCACCGCAGTGGCAGCGTAGGATGAGTCGTAGAAATCCATCTCGCCGAATCCGACGTTTGTCTGGTGGTGGTCCAGGGTGATATCCGGTTGTTCTCCCTTGAGCAATTGCACGGCGTCGCCGATCCGCGATAGCTCGGAAGCATCAACGGTGACCGACGTGTCGAACTGAAAGTCTCTCAGATCATCGACGTCTTTGATCAGTGAGACGTCGGCTAGATCCTTGTAGAACCAGGGAATCTCCCCAGCGATGCAGCCTTCGGCGATCTTCCCCAGCTTGCGCAGTATAAGGACCAGAGTGACGACCGAGCTGATGTCATCTCCATCCGGCTTGATGTGCCCGATCACTAGCACGCGCTTTGCTTCCCTTAGTCTCTTGATCACCGCATCCAGATTCTTCTTCATGTCAAACGGTCACTTCCTTCTTCTCTCTCAATGTTCTGGATCACAGATTCACTTCCTCGGGGTCATCGGGGCTGGGCACGACACGCCACTCCTGCTCCTGCACATCGAAATCAGTAATCTTGTCGATGGGGAGCTTCAGGAACCTTCCCTTGCCTTCCACAGCCACTGTACCATCGGGAAGCAGAATCTCTCCACTGCCTACAAAGGATCGCTTGTTCTCCCCGGTGATACGTTCCACAACCCTGATCTCCGTATCCAGGGGAACGGCCTTACGAAACCGAGTGTGAAATTCCAGGGTCACTCCCCACACCTCTTCTCCGTACTCGATCATCCCCGCACGGCCAATCGTCTCATCGAGGATCGCGGCAGCGATCCCCCCGTGCATTCGTCCTGGATAGCTCTGGTGCTCCTCCCGGGGATGAAAGATGGCAAGGACATCGCCGTTCTCCAACTCGTAGAAGAACGCCTTCAGACCAAGCAGGTTCTTCATGCCACACACAAGGCACATCTTGCTGTTTGGTTGCTTACGTATGACGCGCTGACTCATGGCCGACCTCCAGAACTAAAGCTGGATTATACAGCAAAACCACAGAGCGAGCAGAGATGAGAGAACACTGGAACAAGCAAATTTGTCAAAACAAAATCGGGACCTACCGCCCCGACACTTAGTAAGATACGATATCGCAGTAGGTAGTGTCAAGGGGTCAAGAGATCATCACTGAACCGACGAAAGAAAACCCGCATTGATACACGTAAATCCGTCCTGCAAGTTGCTCGATCAGTGGCTCAGCACTCGCTCGTAGATGGCCTCGTACTGCGGCACGATCCGTTCATAGCTGAAGCTCTTCACCGCACGTTTCCGCCCCGCTACGGAGGAGGACTCCCAAAGATCACAGTCCGAGAGGAGCCGGACCACGTCTGTTGCCATCTGGTCAACGTCACCTACCGGGACAAGATACCCACCAAGGTCATGCTCGACCACCTCGGGAATTCCACAGAGCTGTCCCATACAAGGTAAGCATGGAGCAGCTAAGTTTGTGTCCTCTCAAGAGTATTCCCATGTCAGCGGTATGCCTGTCATCTGTAAAACACGATGGTAGACACCAAGCCCTCCTTCATCTCCAAACTATGCCACTACTTGTTCCAAAGCAGCACGTGAGAGTCATGCTGATTCCGCGCCTTCCTTCTTCTGACCTTCAATCCGCTTCGCTGCATCTTCCAGTCGCTTGATCTCCTTGTCGAAGTCGGATTCGAAGAGCCGATCCTGAACAATGCGGTATGTCTCGAATTCGCTTTCGGCATGACAGCAGGCGAGTTCCTGTGAGACCTTGCCTTTGTCTTGTAGGATTTCGCGTTCGTCGAATTCGAGGAATGCGTCGAGTCTCTTTGCCCAGTCTTCCATCGTCATGGGAATTCTGCGGTTGGCACGGTCTTCGGCCAGCTCAAGGTAGGCATTGACAATGCGGCCAAGCGATTCGAGTTCGTCCTGACTCAGGTAGTTCTTGGCGATGCTGACGTCGCTCTTGAGGATCTTGCCGCCCGGGTTGTTCTCCCACGACGTAAGTCCCATATGCTTCTTGTTGCTGTTGGCCCGTTCCTGGATCAGCTCTGCGGCGGTGTGGCCGTGAATGGCGAAATGGAGCTTGTTTTGAACCTTTGCGAAGAAGTCACGGGTGGTTGGGGCGTCCTTGTTGTAGTCAACGCTGGTGGCGTAGATTGAAGTGGACCCTGTTTAGCAGACCAGTGATCGGTCGTTCTTCGGTGGATCAAGCAGCGCATTGCTCTGCTCCTTGAATGGAATATACCTCGTCCGGTGTCCGGTCGTCAAGCCCTTGGTGAAACCG
>JAYEFP010000033.1:0-3240 GCA_034715975.1 Candidatus Bipolaricaulota bacterium
GATTGCTGTTGACGCGGGTCGGAAGGAGGCTCTTCTTGCTAACCCTTACCTTGGTTTGGAGTGTGAGGAACCGTTTCTTTCATCAGATTTGGTTCGTAGTTGCAAGAAAGCGGCCGGACCACATGGGTCCGGCCGCATCGTTCTTGAGAGCAGGGTTTGTCTTGTTATCCGACTTTCTCTGGCCTATCCGGGACGTCGTAAAGTATGTCGTCCAGCGGGTGGCGGTACAGCGGCTGCGCGAGCCGCTTCTGGTCGAAGTAGTGGCCCATCAGGCCGATTGAGCGGCCAACGACGAATAGGGCGTTGAACAGACCGGCTTTAATCATCTCGTCGATTTCGGCATCGCTGAAATCAAGCTCGTGCAACAGGTCGACGAGCGAAACACCGATGCATCCGTCAACATTGAGGATAAGGTTGTTCTTCTTCTGCGTCGTTACCGCCTCGACAGACAGGGCATAGTCGAGAAGCTCTGTCTTAGCGAAATGTGTTTTGGCGAAGTCCTTGAGGATTTCCACGCGCTTGTCCGGGTTCTCCACGGTGTGCAACTTGTGCCCAATCCCCTGAACGCGGACGTTCTTGCCCTTCATCGTCGCCACGAACTCGCGTGGATCGAGGTTGTTGCGTAGGCCATACAGGAAGTGTTCCGCTGCTCCGTTCACCGCACCCCCGAAGCGCGGACCAATGGTCAACAGGCCGCTTACAAGCGATGAGATGAGGTCTTTTCCCGCCCGCGCGGCAACAATAGTGTTATGCGCGCCGGAGACAGCCGGCCCGTGGTCGGCGATGATCTGTAGCACCATCTCCATGAATTGTCGCGCGTAGACGGGAATGTCTTTCTTGAACCACAGAAGGCCGATCACGCCACCGATTCCGTACTTCTTCTCGATCACTTCGTCGATCGGGACACCGCAGTAGTTGTGCACCTCGCCCGACTCATCACAAATCGTGGACACGAAGCTCGTCGGCTTTCGCACCAAACCCTCGGCGACAGCCTGCTTATAGTCGATCGGAATTGACGGTGGCTCGAAGTCCTCTGCCGGGGTGATCACGCCGCCCGCGACGAGTTTCTCGTATGTCTCCTTGATCTTCAAGTGGTAGTCGTCGAAGGAATCGGGGACGATGACGCCTGCTTCACGCAGTGCCTTGTTCTTGGCATCGGCCGTTTCGTTTTCTGCATTGGCTTTTGCGCCGGCGTGGCCGAACTGTACCTGTCCGGGGAGGACCTTGGCACACGTTCCCGTCACCCACATGACAAGTGGCTTGGTGATGCGACCGTTCTTAACAGCATCGGCGATCTCGTACTCGGCCGTACCGCCGAGCTCTCCCAGGCAGACGAGCATCTTGATGTCGGGGTTCGCCTCGTAGCGCAGCAGGTGATCGAGGAGTGAGGATCCGGGGAAGGCGTCTCCGCCAATGGCGATCCCCTCGTTCAGTCCGTCGGTGTTTCGCGCAATGATGTTGTACGCCTCGTTTGACAGCCCACCGGAAACGGAGACGAAGCCGACCGATCCTGGGCGATAGAGCCTGTCCATACGTATGTTTTCCATCGCCCCAGCGGCGTTTCCGATCTTGAACGCTCCCGCCTTGACACCACCAACGGTCGCTGGACCGATGATCCACTTATCGAGTTTCTTGGCGAGTGCTCCGAGCTTGCGCTCCATCCGCTCGGGGATCCCTTCGGCGATGACGGCGATCGTGCGGATCGTGTCAGTATTCAATGCCTCGACTGTTACTTCGTAGGACGAACGCTGAGAGGCGAAATTCACCATCACGTCGGCACCCGGAAACTGCTCGCTTGCACGAGCGATGCTCGTGATGCGTGGAACGCGGATTTCCTTTGTTCCCCAAAAGAACTTCTCAAACCCACCCCGTTCCGGGGTGATCATGGCGACGACGCTCGGAGAGTCCTTGCGGCACATGTAATCAAAATCTAGCATTCGCTGGACGGCCGCCGTCTGCGACCCATAAATGAATGCCTTGGTCTCACAACTGAACAGTTCATAGTCTTTCATCACTTGGCCTCCTCAAGCGCCAACGGGACGATACGTGTCATGTGCGTCTCCGGTCCGAATACCTGAAGCGGAATACCGATCCGCTCTCCCAGGTGGCGCATGTTCTCCAGCCCTTCCTTGTAGTTTGGCCCGCCGCGACGTACGTAGATCTTCACGTTGTTCTCGTGCAGCTTCTCCTTGTAGTCCTCAAGGGCCTTGATGATTCCAGTGAATGTCTTGGCAACGTCGGTGAAGTTGGCGATCCCTCCGCCTATCAGCAAGAACTTCGGTTGCCCTTCTGGATCGGGCACGCGCGTCATCAAGTCGAGAATTGTCTTGGTGTATTCGTAGGTCTGCTCAGTCGTCGGGTTACCCGAGTACTCGCCGTAGTTGGCGAGCTCTTTGCCGTAGCCGAGATCTACGACGGTGTCAGCGTAGATCACGCTCGCCCCGCCGCCGGCGACAAGGTTCCATACCCGCCCGTTGGGGTGTAGCAGCGTCAACTTGAGCGATGCGCCCGTCTTCTCATCGAGCGATGCGATGTACGCTTCTTCCTTGGTGGAGACGCTCCCGAATACCTTTGGAAACTCGATCTTTCCCCACTTTTGCGCACACTGGAAGGCAGCGGTGTCGTCCAGCTTGGCAACCGTGTCCAATGGGACGAGTGTTCCTTCATGGAAGGCTATGGGGTTGAACTCGAGGTAGGCGAAGTAGTACTCGCAGTACACCCGGTACAGCGCCTGGATGAACGCGGCCACCGTCTCTTTCTCCTTCATTTCGGGAAGGTGAGAGACAACATCTACAGCCGTTGGATCTGCGAGGATGGGGACCTCGATCGTCACCACCGAGTCCCACACCTCTTCGATATCCACTCCTCCGTGTAGGGAAAAGTGGATGACGTCAGCATCAGTGTTGGACGTGAACGCCAGGTAGTACTCCTCCTCGTGCGGGACGAACGGCTCGATGAGGAAGTGGGTGAGAACTCCCGTCGTCTTACCGGTTGTTTGTTCAATGGTGACCTGTTTGTTCATCCGCTCCTCGATCCACGCTCGCGCTTGGGCGAAGGCGGCATCAACGAGAAGAAGGTTGTTCTTTCCGCGTTTGCCGAACAGTTGATCGGGCTTAACAACCAGTTTCGTCTCGTTAAGCCACGGGTTCTCTTGCGGTAGCTTGTCAAGATCCGTCTGGGGCGTAACGAGGATGAGGCGGTCGTCAGTGTGGAAACGGCCATTTGAGTACTCGGGAAGGG
>JAYEFP010000034.1:0-3228 GCA_034715975.1 Candidatus Bipolaricaulota bacterium
ACCGAGAAATATGCCGACTACATCGATCTCGGCGTTATCGAGTGGCGTAAGGCATACGCTGAGCATGAGAAAATGGGTAAGAAAGCGATCCTATTCGTAATGACCGATGACACCCGCAATTGTGACAACGTGGCTGAATATCTGGAAAACACCTATTCCGATTTAGAGAACTCGGTCCTGGTTATTCACACAAAGAATAATGGTGAGATTTCAGAGGCGCAGTCAGGTAAGGCCAAGAAGGAACTGGAAGACCTGCGCAAAGAGGCTAACAGAATCGATGGCACCGACAGTCCCTACAAGGCCATCATCTCCGTGATGATGCTCAAGGAAGGGTGGGACGTTAAGAACGTTACCACCATTGTCGGCCTGCGCGCCTATTCAGCAAAGAGCAACATCCTCCCGGAGCAGACATTGGGCCGCGGACTTCGCAAGATGTACCCCGGCGGTACAGAGGAATACGTCAGCGTAGTTGGCACGAATGCCTTCATGGAATTTGTCGAGTCGATCCAAGCTGAGGGTGTAGTTTTGGAACGTAAGGCCATGGGTGTGGGGACTGCGCCTAAGGCGCCGTTGGTGGTCGAAGTGGACAAGGAAAATGAGAAGAAGGACCTTGATGCGTTGGAGATCGAAATCCCTATCCTGACACCCCGCGTTTACCGGGAATACAAGGATCTCAACGACCTGAACGTGGCCGCCCTAGGTCATCAACGTGTGGCCTACCTGCAGTTCAGTGAGGAAGAGCAACGGGAGATCGTCTTCAAGGACATCACCACCGGCAAGGTCACGCATACCACGGTCCTCGACACAGCCGGTGTTGCTGATTACCACAGCGTGATTGGCTACTTCGCACGAACCATCATGAAGGAACTGCGTCTGGTCAGCGGCTACGACGTTCTATACGGCAAAGTAAAGGCATTCATACGGGACGAGCTGTTTGACCGGCCTGTAGACCTCGAAAGCCCCAACACCTTGCGCAACCTGTCTGAATTGCCCGCCACGAAGATGCTGATCGAGTCCTTCAAGAAGGCAATCAATGCCCTCACCGTGCAAGACAAGGGCAACGCTGAAATCCGCGACACTATCAAGCTCCGCCAAACTCGTCCCTTCGTTGCTAAGGACCAGCGGTATTTAGTTCCGAAGAAGAGCGTCTTCAACCGAATCATTGGTGATAGAGAGCTGGAGCTTCGCTTTGCTGGCTTCCTCGAGGATTGCTCAGACGTGCTGTCGTACGCGAAGAATTACCTCGCTGTCCACTTCAAGCTGGATTATGTGAAATCGGATGGGGATATTTCCAACTACTATCCCGACTTCCTAGTAAAGCTGCCGGACAAGCGAATTGTTATTGTCGAGACCAAGGGTCGGGAGGAACTTGACGTGCCTCTGAAAATGGCCCGATTACGACAATGGTGTGAAGACATCAACGGGATGCAGTCGGGTGTAACGTATGATTTTGTCTACGTGGACGAAGAGAGCTTCGAGAAGTACCAGCCGAAGTCGTTTGCGGACTTGGTATCCGGTTTTCGGGAGTACAAAGAGGACACATAACGACCTGCCGTTCTTGAGAGGAAGATGAACGCGTTCACGAACAGGCTGATAGCGTCCCCGCTTAGACTGAAGTTCCTGTCGATTTAGGGTCTAAAATTGGACGGTAAGCCTGTTAGTATATGACGTTGAGCGGATATATGTCATCCATTTTGTAGCCATGCACATTGATATTGTCCCCAGCCGAAACTCGAAACCGACGATCCTCCTGCGAGAGTCCTACCGTGAGGGGGGTAAGGTGAAGAAACACACCCTGGCCAACCTGTCGAAACTCTCCATGGACCAAGTACAGCTGTTCCGTCAGGTGCTCAAAGGAGAGCAACTGGTCTTGGCAGATGCTCTGTTTGACGTCTCTTCGTCACAGCACCACCGACATATCCAGGCAGTGCGTACGGCGATGAAACGACTGCGGTTCGATAATCTGCTTGCCTCGCGGTGTACCCGTGAACGTGATCTGGTGGTGGCGATGGTCGTGACCCGAATTCTGGAACCGGAGAGCAAGCTTGCCACTACCCGCTGGTGGCACACAACCACTCTTCCTGATGATCTTGGGGTAGCCGATGCTACAGAGGATGACCTGTATCAAGCGATGGATTGGTTGCTCGACCGCCAAGGGCATATCGAGAAGAAGTTAGCGATACGGCACCTGTCTGCGTGCGGACACGCACAGGCAGGCCTGGAGGAGGGAGGACTGGTACTGTACGACCTGAGTTCGAGCTACTTTGAAGGAGTTGCCTGTCCTCTGGCGGCACGTGGTTACAACCGTGACAAGAAGAAGGGTAAGTTACAGGTGAACTATGGGTTACTCACTAATCGAAGAGGCTGTCCGGTATCGATATCAGTGTTCCCGGGGAACAGTGGAGACCCCAAAACGCTGCTAGGGCAGGTGACGAAGATAAAGGAACAGTTCAAGCTTGATAGTCTGGTATTAGTCGGTGATCGCCTGCCTGTGCCAGCAGGGCAGACAGGAGGGATGATCTCTCAGAAACAGATCGACAAACTTAGCGGAATCGAAGGTATCGATTGGATCACTGCGTTACGGGGTGGTCAGATCAGCAAACTGATGCAGGATGGAACGATCAACATGAGCCTGTTCGACGAGCGCGATCTGTACGAATTCACCCATCGTGACTTCCCCGGGGAGAGGCTGGTGGTCTGTCGTAACCCGTTGATGGCGGAGAGGCGTGTACGCACACGTCAGTCCCTGATTGAGGCGACGGTGCAAGAGCTGGAGAAGGTCAGGGGAATGGTCAAGCGGGGAGGGCTGAAGGCCAAGGAGAAGATTGGAGTACGGGTAGGGAAGGTAGTGAACAAGTACAAGGTGGCCAAGCACTTCCAACTTGTCATCGAAGAAGGACAGTTTAGTTACCATCTTCTGCCGAAGAAGGTAGCGGAAGAGGCAGCGATGGATGGTCTGTATGTGATCCGCACCAGTCTTTCCAAGGAGCGGATGACTGGGGAGGAGGCGGTAAGGAGTTACAAGCGGCTATCCACTGTCGAGCGTGCTTTTCGTAGTTTGAAGGGAATCGATCTCAAGGTACGGCCGACCTGCCTGTGCGTGCCCGCACGCAGACAGGTCTACCATCACCTGGAGGATCGGGTACGCGCCCATATCTTCCTGTGCATGTTGGCCTACTACGTGGAGTGGCACATGAAGGAGGCCTGGCGTGAGCTGCTGTTCAGTGA
>JAYEFP010000035.1:0-3195 GCA_034715975.1 Candidatus Bipolaricaulota bacterium
AAGAGCCTCATCGGTCGTTTGACCTTCCACTCGATTAATCAATCCATATTGCACAGGACGGATGTACTTGCGGGACAGGAAATGAACCCCATCGCTGTTGTTCTTCAGATAGCGGGGACCAACAAAATCAATCCCTAATACGACCTTCCCTAGCTTATCTAACGCTCGCTGAGGGTAGTTCATGTACCGGGAACGGTTCTTGCCCTTCTTCTTACCACCCGTCGTCAATCTCGCCTCCCGTAGCGTCTTGGTGATGAAAAAAAGCGATGGTGATTCAAGGTTCGGATACAGGTTCTTGTAGTTGGCCTGCACAACCTGCGGCCCGAAGAAATAACTCTCCGTTGCCCGTAGTTCCTGTCGTATATCGATGACCCGCTGCTCAACTTGCTTATCATATTTGCGTAGGCGTCCCTTCTCCCAACCCCGGTTGTCTTCCTCAATCGACTCCATCTCGATCCAACGGGAGACCGATCTCCAACTGGAGACAAGATGACGGGCTATCTTATCGATCGACCATCCCTTCTGATGGAGCTCTTTGGCCTTCCTCCTCTTTGCAACAAGCAGCTCTCTCTGCATGAGCCCTACCATACCAACTCTGCACCTTCATTGCAAAACCAACCGCTATTAGCTAGTTGCCAGTGCCTTCTTGATTGCAGCGACCATCCCCGCAGCGTCGAGGCCGTACTCGGAGAGGAGCCTGTCAGCCGGTCCCGACTGTCCGAAACGGTCGTGCACTCCCACGCGCACAACGCGGGTGGGCAGGTTCTCGGAGAGGAGTTCGCATACGGTGCTCCCCAGTCCACCATTTACTTGGTGTTCCTCAGCGGTGACGACAAGGCCGGTCTTCGCGGCCGATTTCAAGAGCGTTTCTGCGTCGAGTGGCTTGATCGTGGAGACGTTCACCACCTCAACGGAAATCCCCTCTGTTGCCAGATCTTCCCGTGCTTTCAGGGCAGCGGAGACCATCACCCCACAGGCGAAGACTGATATGTCGCTCCCCTCTGCGAGAACATGCGCCTTTCCCAGCTCAAATTCATAGTCCTCGGGGAGAATAACAGGAAACTTTGCACGCGCCAGACGAACGTAGACAGGACCCTCGTCGTACTTGGCGACGAAGCGGGTCACGGCTGTGGCCTCGACCGCATCGGCGGGGACGATCACCGTCATGTTCGGCAGCACACGCATGTTGGAAATGTCCTCCAGCATCTGGTGGCTTGCCCCGTCTTCACCAACGGTGAGGCCGGCATGGGTGGCCACGATGCGCACCGGGACCTTGGGATAGGCGATCACCTGCCGGATCTGCTCCCACGCTTTTCCCGTAGCGAACATGGCAAATGTCGAGGCGAACGGGCGATACCCGCCCATTGCCAGGCCAGCGGCGATTCCCATCATGTCTGCCTCGGCTACACCGACATTAAAGAAACGATACGGGTGCGCCTTAGCGAAGATGCCGGTCTTGGTCGACCCAGCGAGGTCTGCCGTCAGAACGACGATCCGCTCGTCCTCATACCCCAGCTCCGCGAGCGTCTTTCCGTATGCATCACGTGTTCCTTCGTATCGATCGAACGTCACTTTGGCACTCCTTCCCAGTCTTTTAAGAATCTGTCTATCCCCACGTCAGTCAAGGGATGGTTGAACAGCTTCTTTAAGATCTTGTACGGGACGGTGGCGATCTCCGCTCCGAGGAGGGCAGCGTCAAGAACGTGTTGTGGATGCCGGACACTCGCCACGATCACCTCGGTCTCGAACCCGTATTCATCGTAGATATCGAGGATCTGTGAAACGAGATCCATCCCGTCTCCGCCAACATCATCGATCCGCCCGACGAATGGGGAGACGAAGCTTGCTCCGCACTTTGCCGCTAACAGCGCCTGGTTTGCCGAGAAGACGAGGGTGACGTTTGTGCGGATTCCCTCGTTGGACAGGGCGATGACCGCCTTCATCCCTTCCTCTGTCATCGGTATCTTGATGACGACGTTTTCATGAATCTTTGAAAGCTTCTTTCCTTGAGTAATCATCCCTTCCGCATCCATCGCCGTCGCCTCGGCGCTCACCGGGCCGTCGATGATGTCGCAGATCTGCGCGATGATCTCCTCAAACGGACGCTTCTCCCGCGCAACGAGCGACGGATTTGTCGTTACACCGTCAATCAGCCACGCCATCTCTCGAATCTCGGAAACATTGGCCGTGTCAATGAAGAATTTCATTAGTCCTCCTTTTCCTTCCGCAACGATCGTACCTGTATCAAGTTTACCGCGTCGGCACCGTCTTTCCCATTGATCTCCTTTGGCGTCTCCAGAATGAACGGCAGATCGCGCAAAGACGGGTGATTGACCATTTGCGAAATCCCCGCGATACCGATCTCACCGAATCCGATGTGTGCGTGTCGATCGTGCCTCGATCCGAGGGGGAACTTGGAATCGTTCAGATGGATCAGTTCGAGGTGATCAAGCCCGATCTCACGATCGAACTCATCAAGCGTCTCTTGGAGACCGGCCGGTGTAGGTAGCTCGTACCCGGCGGCGAATGCGTGACAGGTATCGAGGCAGATGCCGACACGGCTTGGATCATCCAGGCCGTCGATGATCGCCCCCAACTCAGAGAACTTCGTCCCCATCGTTGTTCCCCCTCCGGCGGTGTCTTCAAGGAGCACTCGCACACTTGGATACTCTCTTGCGACATCGGATGCGAGAACGTGGTCGAATGCGGTGATGATGTGTGCGATCCCCGCTTCGATCCCGCTTCCTTTGTGGGCCCCGATGTGAGTAACGATCTGATCGATCCCGAGGATGCCAGCGCGCCTGATCTCCTCTTCGAGTGAGAGAATCGAGCGATCGTACAGAGCGTCATCCGGGCTCGCCAGGTTCAGTAGGTACATCGTGTGGATGACGATAAACTCGACCGATGAGCGCGCGAATCGTTGTTGGAACGAGGTGGCTATTTCGCCTGTGATCTCCTTCATCCGCCATGAGGAGGCATTGTGGGAGAAGATCTGAATCGCATTGGTGCCGAGTGATTCCGCTTCGTCAAGTGTCTTTGAGAATCCCTTTCCAATCGATAAGTGACAACCAAGGAGCATCGTTTCCTCCTATCTCTATAGCAGAACCAGATTATCGGATAGATGGAATGATGAGGCAATGCGCAAGGTTGACAAGCGCCTCGTTTCTTGGTATGGTGATGTATCTCAAATTGTGG
>JAYEFP010000036.1:0-3116 GCA_034715975.1 Candidatus Bipolaricaulota bacterium
CTTCAGTAGCAAGAAGAGCTTTTGCCAAGTACGGGCGGAGCTTGCCGAAGAGAACATCCCCAGAGGAGAAACGGGACCCATCTCCCTCGACTTCCAATTCTGTCTCTAGCAGTTTTCCAGTCCACGACTCAACATTCTCCATTCCGATGTAGAGTGTATCTGAGTCCGCTTCCCGCTTCTCGTTGCGAAGAGCTACGCCATACTTCAGTCTTCGAGACTCCCAGTGCGCCGGGATCTGACCAAGCCATTCGATGCCGGAGTCCTTGTAATTGGGATAGGCCTTGAAATGCGTTGACATCATTCGACCGGGCCTTCCGAATCTGTTTCCCGCGCGGTCAGGTTGTATCGCCGCGTGTCCGGACACCCTGTAGGGGCAACCCTTGTGGTTGCCCCATCACGGGCAGGCACATGGCGTACCCGTACAACCGCCCTATCATCCATGGGCGCATCCGTCATGGGCAGGCACAAGACCTGCCCCTACAACAAAACCATCGTGCGGCACCCGGGTTTCTGCCCCTGTGGGGAATGGTTGGATGGCGTTGTGTGAAATCATTCGTCTCCCTCCTGCACATTCGGGTTATACCGATCCTCGTCCCAGCGTCGCGGGTTATCGAGGATGTATTGGCGAATGCGATTCAGGGAATCCGCATTGCGGATGACGTGTTCGTAGTAGTTCCGTTGCCAGAGGCGTTTTCGGAACGGTGGCCATCCGCGCGTGTTCACGGCGTGCGCGTATTGAACGGTAACCATGGATTTGTACGCGCCGATCACATCACCCAATGTAGGGGCAACCCTTGTGGTTGCCCTATCGCGGGCAGGCGCGGCGTTCTGGGCAGGTGCGACATCAAAGGCAGGCACAAGGCCTGCCCCTACAAGGTTATTGTCGACGGCGATCACAACAACACCGTGAATGTGATTCGGCATGATCACGAATGCATCCAGGTCGATGGTAGGGAACCGATCGGGCAACGCACGCCATGCATCCGACACAAGCCTTCCCGCGTCATTGAGATGCATATCTGAGTCCACAACCTCGCCGAACAAGCACGCCCGATCCTGTGTGCAGAGGGTGACGTAGTACGCGCCGGATCGGCTGTAATCGTATCCCTGCAAGCGGATGCTGCGTCGGTGGTGTCGCTGTCTATCGGGGATCGACCTCATTTTCTCATTTTCTCATTTTCCCAAGCATCTCCATGATCTCGTGCTCTACCTTTTCGATGTCCGCCTCGATCTCCTCCAGCGGACGCGGCGGTTCATAGGTGTAGAAATAGCGGTTGAAGTTGATCTCATAGCCGACGATGCCGACTTTCCCATCCTGCGCGTCGCGCTTGGTCTCGTCGATCCATGCATCGGGAACGTGCGGCTTCACTTCGCGTTCGAAGAAGCTCTCTATCGACTCGGAGAGCGGGACGTTCTCGGTGTCGCGGAGGTTGGTGTCTGGCTCGGGATTACCTTTCTTGTCCAGGCAGATCTCGGCCGTCTCGTCGCGCTCGGAGAGGGCAGAGAGGATCGCTTTCTTAATTGGTGCATCGAGCTTGATCCTGTGGTCTGCGGCTGCTTCCTGCAGCGTCTTCTCAAAGCTTGGGCGGTCCTTGAACAGCGTATCCGGCATGCTTTGGAGCATTTCCAGGATGCGTTCCTGCTGCCGTTTACCAAGCTTCTCTTCCTGTGCCTTGACCTCGGGATTGTGCTTCTTGCTCAGCGCGAGCTTCTGGAACGCGCGCTCCTCCTTAAACCGCTCGATCCGTTCGGACGAGGCCTGGAAGTTGAGCTGTAGTGGCCGTTCGACCGTGATCCGGCGATAGCCAAACTGGGTTGTAGGGAAGATCTTCGAGTGCTCCGCATCTTCAAACGAGCGCATGATCTCCATGATCTCGGCCGCCTTTTCCAGCAGGATCGTGCGCCGCTTGTTGCCAAGGCTCTTGCGCATCGGGACCCAGAATGATGTTGCGTCGATCAACTGCACTTTTCCGCGGCGTTCCGGCGCCTTGCGGTTGGTCAGCACCCAAACGTAGGTGGCGATCCCGGTGTTGTAGAAGAGCTGCTCCGGCAGCGCTACAAGCGTCTCCAACCAATCGTTCTCCAGAATCCAGCGGCGGATCTCCGACTCTCCCGATCCAGCTCCGCCGGTGAACAACGGTGACCCGTTCATGATAATCGCCACGCGAGAGCCACCTTCCGAAATCGGCTCCATGTGGAAAAGCATGTGCTGAAGAAAGAGGAGCTGACCGTCGGAGATGCGGGGTAACCCCGCACCGAACCGGCCGGCGCTGCCGCGTTCATGCTCGGTCTTTACCACTTCCTGATCCATCTTCCAGTCCTTGCCATACGGGGGATTGGTGATCATGTAGTCGAACTGGTGCTGTTCGTGCCTATCGTTGGAGAGGGTGCTCCCGTAAGCGATGTTCTCCGCATCGTGGCCGTCGGACGATTTCATGTACAAGTCCGACTTGCAGATGGCGAACGTCTCTGGGTTCACCTCCTGACCGAATAGGTGGATGTCCGCCTGGGGATTGATCGGCGCCTTGATCAGTTTTCCGTCCTTGCTGATCCCTGCCATGATGTGCTCCTTAGCGATAGTCAGCATCCCCCCCGACCCACAGCATGGGTCGTAGACGGTACGAATCGGGCCGGTTCCGCTGATCCTCGTTGCATCAGCGGCAAGCATCAGATCAACCATCAGATGAATGACGTCGCGTGGCGTAAAGTGCTCGCCGGGATTCTCGTTGAGGGCTTCGTTGAACTTGCGGATCAGCTCTTCGAAGATCGTCCCCATCGTCGCGTTATCGACTTTGTCAGGGTGGAGATCGACGTTCTTGAACCGCTCTAGTACCTTAAACAAGAGCCCTGATTCATCGAGCTTGCTGATCGTGTTGTCGAAATCGAACTTCTCCACTACCTCTCGCATGTTCGGGCTGAACCCGCTTATGTACTTGCGTAAGTTGGCTGCCACGTTCGGCGCATCGGCGAGAAGCTTCTCGAAGTCGTATTGAGAAGTGTTGTAGAACGCGAATCCTGAAGCGTTTCGGAGAAGCTGATCGGGATTCTCCAGTCTGTCCTTGTACTCCACGCTGATGCGCAGCACCTCGGCTCTCGTCGGCGCAAGCACACAATCC
>JAYEFP010000037.1:0-3093 GCA_034715975.1 Candidatus Bipolaricaulota bacterium
ATAAACTACCGGACTGGCTTCAGGATGAGGATGAGTTAGTAGAGGATGGCCACGATGAACAGAGGGTAGAGGCTGCTATGTCCCGCGATTCATATGCATCAGTGTTGACAGAGCAGATAGCTTAGTGATAGGATCGGATAGGTGATCAACGGAGGCCATGTGAATGTCAGGTTTAACAATTAACTGGACATCCCCTTTCATGTCCAGGCCTTCATCCTTGGAGTCCTCTTCTTCCAGCGATACGGTTTCAATGACATTGGTAGCGGAGTGCGTCACAGAAATTGGGCCAGCGCTTGCTTTGTGACACGTAGATCCTTGAGTTGATGCTGCAACACCTCGTGCACGATTTTCCTATCGACGTCGAGATACTCATGAACCAGTATGTTTCGGAACCCAATTATGCGGATCCATCTCTCGGCAAGATCGCGGTCTATATATCCACTCTTGGCCAAAATTCGGGGGATGTCACTGTATGTCTCAATCGTGCCAAGTTCCAGCTCCGCGGTCACGTGGCTTCCTGTGTCAAGCAGGGCTTCGATAGTCAGTTGTAGAAAGCGTTCAGCATTCCATAGCGCTCGGGATTAGCCAGGAAGCCATTCAGGTCATAACAACGCAACCCTTCAAGTATGCCCAGATACTCGTCGACTTTCTGTAACCTTCGGCGAATGAGTTCAGGTCTTAACACCGGCGTTTCTTCTCTTGTAAGCGTGGTGTTGTGCGCGCAGAAAAAACTCAAAATCGAGGTACTTACGCACAATGTTTGAGTAGGTAGTGCCGCGATCGAAATCATCAGTGGCGTAGATCAACTTATTCTGCCGAATCGCTTCGTTGGCGAGGATAAGGTCATTCTCATCGATAAAGACGAGATCGACGTTGCAGTACCCATGATCGGCGAGCTCTGCGAGGATGTCGAGTTTCTTCTCCCGGGCACTTGTGTCAGCGGGAATAACGGCGAGATCGACGTCGCTATCCGGGTGAGCATGCCCGGACGGTGCCGATCCGAACAGATACACTGCTCGAATACCCGGATACCGGCGAAATACCTCACCCAGTTTCGTAATCTCGGATATATCGAACGACCGATTCTCCTTTATCATGGCACCATCCCTAGATAGTTTCACTATAGCGCACACATTCGAACCAGGCAAGGGAAATAAGTTGAATTGCTAGGGATCGGGTCTTCATTCTTGCTGTTTCCGCGTTTCAGCGGTACGGGTTCGAGGACACTGGTGATGAAGTATTCGGGAAGGGAGAGGGATTGCTCTGATGGACGCATGGCGCTCTTGCGAACTGACGCGTGTCGGGGCAGCGCAACGGGCTCTGCTGATTTTGCATTATCAGGCATGCTCCACGCTTCTTGGCTACATCACACGGGCGTTGCAAAAGTATATCACTAATGTTATTCTTTTGCTATGAAATGGAGCACGTTTCTTGAGCGATTCAACGACTGTGCGGTCATCGAGCCCGCTATGGTGTACGCAGGGGAGCTAAATCCCAATGCGCTCCAAACGCAATTGAGTCGATGGGTCAAAGCAGGACGCCTTATCAAGTTGGCTCGGGGCAAGTATGCGCTTGCACCTCCATACAGAAAGGTCGATCTTCCCCTCGAACATGTCGCGAATCGTCTTGTGTATCCATCGTACGTGAGCATGGAGAGCGCGCTTGCTTGGTACGATCTCATCCCCGAGGCGGTCGCTATCGTAACTTCCGTGACCACAGCGCGTCCGCGTGTGCTGGAAAACGCACTGGGAACATTCCGTTATCGCCACATTCAACGAGAGCTGTTCTGGGGCTCCACGTCGGAGATTCTCCAGGGGCAAGAGTGCGCAATTGCTCTTCCGGAGAAGGCTATTCTCGATCTTTTCTACTTCCGGTCAGGTGTGATAACCGTTGAGGAGATTCAAGAGATGCGCTTTCAGAATCTGGACCGCCTCGATGAAAAGCGATTGTTGACGTTTACGCGTAGAACTGGTGTGAAGAAGCTCATTACTGTGGCAGAATGTCTCATGCAGTATAGAAGCGTTTTCCTAAAGGAGTACGATTTCTCATGAAGGATCGCGCCCTGCAACTCGCCAGGGAAGCTACATCTGGGCAACAGAGGAATGTCTTGCGCGAATACGTGCAAGCACACGTCCTCTACTCCCTGCAATCGGTACGAGCGTTTGAGCGAATCGCTTTCGTTGGTGGAACAGCGTTACGCTTCTTGTACGGCTTGCACCGATACTCCGAGGATCTCGATTTCTCATTGGAGCAGGCGGAAGGTTACGATTTTGACCGTCTACTCAATAGGGTGGAGTCGGACTTGGTCAACGCTGGCTTTGACGTGACTATGCACCCACACAAAGGAGAACCAATTCACTCCGCGTTCATCAGGCTGCCCGCGCTCTTGTATGAAGCCGGTTTGTCGCCACATAGAACGGAGAAGCTATCTGTGAAGATCGAGATAGACACCCGCCCGCCTGCTGGTGCAACTACGAAAACGACACTAATCAACCGACACTTTCTTCTTGCACTTGTCCACTACGACATTCCCTCGTTGATGGCGGGAAAACTGCATGCGTTGCTCTCGCGGCCCTACACAAAAGGGCGAGACATCTACGACTTGCTCTGGTATCTTTCGCGTCCCGATGGCGCGGAGCCGAATATTCGCTTGCTGCAGAACGCTCTGGAACAGACAGGGTGGAACGGTCCGCAGCTAAGCACAGAAAACTGGCGCGAGGTTATTGCTGACAAGATTGTTGGACTGGATTTTGCGAAGATCGCAGAGGATGTTGGACCGTTCTTGGAAAGGCCCGAAGACCGAGCGCTCCTCACTTGTGAGATCGTTCTCTCTGCACTGCGTCAAGCGTAGAGTTTGCGAGGTTGGATGTTCGATTGATTGTGCGTCTCAACGTGATCCCGATATCAAGCGCTGCGGCCAATTGCAAGATTAGACACCGGCGTTTCTTCTCTTGTAAGCGTGGTGTTGTGCGCGCAGAAAAAACTCAAAATCGAGGTACTTACGCACAATGTTTGAGTAGGTAGTGCCGCGGTCGAAATCATCAGTGGCGTAGATCAATTTATTTTGCCGAATCGCTTCGTTGGCGAGGATAA
>JAYEFP010000038.1:0-11192 GCA_034715975.1 Candidatus Bipolaricaulota bacterium
TCATCGTCTGAGTCTTTCCCTGGGTTACCTTGCCTTAACCGCGAGGAACCGGAAAAGATAGGATGCCTTAATTCTTGCGTAGCGTCGCAGCTCGTCTGCGACGTTGCTGTTCTTTGTGACGAATCTTCCCTAGAATGCGAGACGAAAGAGGCTTGCTCACGCAAAGGCCTGTCAGGTGGTATGCTTTGACTGACAGGACGCCAGGGAAAGAATAGAACTCTGCGAGTGGAATGCGGAGCTCGGAATTCAAAGCGCGGACCGAGTAACCGTTCCAACATCACTCATCACCACTCTCCGATTACTTGAGCGCACGCTTCAGTTCGTCGATACGATCCGTCTTCTCCCATGGTAGGTCAAGGTCGGTACGCCCAAAGTGTCCGTAGGCGGAGAGTGGCTCATAGATGGGGCGTTGCAGATCGAAGCGATCGATGATCGCCCCTGGGCGGAAGTCGAAGATGCCTAGAACAGCCCTGCGCAGGGAATAATCATCGGCAGCAGCATCCTGCTTTGTGTATATGTTCACCATCAGCGGCTCTGGGCGCCCGATAGCGTAGGCGATCTGCACCTCCACCTCGCTTGCCACCCCCGCGGCGACGATGTTCTTCGCCACATAGCGGGCCATGTACGAGCCAGAGCGATCTACCTTAGTGGGATCCTTGCCGGAGAACGCGCCGCCACCATGTGACCCGTAACCGCCGTAGGTGTCGACAATCACCTTACGGCCAGTAACGCCGGTGTCGGACGCTGGACCGCCGATGACGAATCTACCGGAGGAGTTGACGAGGAGGATTGTCTCTTCATCCATCCAATCCTTCATGACTGGGCGGATCACTTGCTCGATCACATCGCGACGCAGTGTCTCTTGGTCGATATCGGGATCATGTTGTGCGGCAATCAGTACAGCGCTTGCGCGCAATGGTTGTCCGTCTTCGCACTCGATCGTCACTTGCGACTTCCCATCGGGGCGCAGATATGGAAGCGTCTTTTCCTTGCGCAGTTTTGTCAGTTGCTTGGTTAGGCGATGCGCAAGGACAATGGGAAGTGGCATCAGTTCTTCTGTATCTCTGCACGCGTAGCCAAACACTATCCCCTGGTCCCCTGCTCCGATTGCCTCATACGGATCGGGAGCAGACTTTCCTACTGCCGATGCAATGTCGGATGACTGCTCTTTGATCGTCGACAGGACGGCGCAGTCGTGGTAGTTAAACCCAAGCTCAGGCCTATCGTAGCCGATGTCTGCAATTGCGCGCCGAGCGACCTCATCGATGTTAGCAAACGTAGATGTGGATATTTCACCGCCGACGATGACGAGCCCGGTGGTCAGGAACGTCTCGCATGCTACGTGTGCGCTTGAGTCACGCGAGAGTATCTCATCCAAGACTGCATCCGATATCCGATCAGCGATCTTGTCCGGATGGCCTTCAGTCACCGATTCCGACGTACGAAAGTGCCTGCGCATAGTGCCTCCTTAGTGAACGAGTGAATCCTAGCCTGATTTGGCGCATGCCGCAAGGTCGCGAAGTGTGGTGCGTGTCTTGCAGTGCTGAGTCTGCGCGTTTCGGTGGACAAGAGAAGGCGAATCAAAGATGCAAGGGATGCCACCAAATCTGATATGAAACGTCTGTAGGGAGGGGGTAACGTACCATCGTCAATATAGGAAGAGAGCCTATTGGTTTTTGCGGCATGATGCGCTATAGTAAAGATACGACTTGTTGATTCATTGAACGTATTATGCTGGATATGGATGATGGTTACATGACGAACCGCGAATCTCGGGCACGATGCTGTATTACCTTTGCCAAGAAAGGATTTCTAGTGGTTTTGGTGGCCATCATGCTTCTTGTGAACCTTTCGATTCTTTGTCTTGCTGCCTCTCCAGGGGATGTGGTGATCAACGAGATTGCCTGGATGGGGACCGCAGCGAGCACGAGCGACGAGTGGATTGAGCTTTACAACACAACGGATCAAGGCATCGACCTTGCAGGCTGGACGCTATCGGCTGCAGACGGCACGCTCAATATCACACTCAGTGGGGCGATTTCTGCTCATGGCTACTTTCTCCTCGAACGCACGGACGATACAGCGGTAAATGATATACCTGCTGATTGGACTGGCAGCTTCGGCACAGGCCTTCTCAATGACGGGGATGTGCTGACTCTCATAGATAAACTTGCTAACGTCATTGATACTGCCAATGGGGACGACGGGCCCTGGCCCGCGGGAAGCAATATCTCATCAACGGAGAGATACACAATGGAGCGCGTCAACCCGTTTGTCTCCGATGAGGATGCGAACTGGGCAACCAACGATCCCGGCATAGCCAGAACTGGCCGCGATGCGAATTCAAACGCGATAAACGGCACTCCCAAGGCACGTAACTCGGCCACGAACAAGGATCCGATTGCGGATGCCGGCGTTGATCAGTGGGTCATCGTAGGAGACACGACATACCTAGATGGAGCTGGCTCATCAGACCCAGACGGCGATCCGCTAAATTACGACTGGATGTTCGTCACGCGGCCGAGCGGAAGCAGTGCCTCGCTTTCCGCGACGACGATCGTCGACCCCACATTTGGCGCTGATCTGCCGGGCACGTATATCGTTACCCTCTCTGTCGGTGACAGCTACGGCGGAACGGATACAGACCAGGTTGTAGTTGTGGCGCAAGCGCCTCCGCAAGCCGCGTTCACATGCGACCCTCAATTTCCCACCGTCTGGGATACGGTCCGATTCACTGATCTTTCCACTGACATCGATGGCACGATGGCTTCTTGGTTCTGGCGGTTCGGGGATGGTGCCGTCTCTGTGGACCAGAGCCCTACGCATGGCTACTGGTATCCCGGAACATATTCGGTTGTTCTGAAAGTGACAGACGACGATGGATTGAGCGATTCGATGACTCGCGAGATTACCGTCGCGCTCGGTCCTGGAGACATCACGGGTGATGGTGCAATTGATGTTATCGACGTGCGGCTGTGCCTACAGATTGCGACCGGTGTCATTACCGGAACCCTGGAACAGCGTGCAGCGGCGGATGTAGACGCTGATGGCGATGTGGATCTTGCCGATGCGCAGATCCTCGCTGACTACATCATAGGAATTCGCTCGCCCCTCCCGGGAGGCGGTCAACCGTGAGCAGTAACAGCGAAGTGACATTGCTGAGGGTAATTGTTGTGGTTGTGGTATCACTGGGGCTGCTCCTCGCGTTGAGTGCCTGCATGGGGCAGTGGTTCACGCAGGAGCAGACGGCATTCCTTGTGATCGGAACGCCAGTCATCACTCATACCCACGGTGAGGTCATCATCTCCGTTGTCAACATGCCGCAGGAAGGTATGGCCGTGATGGCGGTTAACGTTGACGGTTTGATCTACACCAACACCAAGATATCAAACATCATACTGGCAGGGCTCAACGGGTTCACCGCGCTGGCAAGTGAGTTTGACGATACAACAGGAAGTGGACGATTTGTCATCGCTAATGCCAATGCAGGAAGCGTTGCAGGAACAGTAGCCAAACTGACGTTCGATGTAACCGGGAGCGTTAGCTCAACAGACGTCACGTTCCACACGCCTCACATCGAACTGGGAAGTCATCTCAACACGTTGATCAGCGGTTGGCAGATCAGCGCTGGCAAGGCGTACTACGCCAAGTATGCTACATCGACGGGGGGTGCGAAATGACTAACAGGATTGTTGTTGTTGTGGCAGTAGTCCTGAGCATAGTCTCGCTCACCCTTGTTGCCAGTCCGCTCTCCGGGATGTGGGAAGCAAACCTGGCGATCGATCCCAGTCCATTCTCGTTTACTGATCTCTCTTCCACTTTTGGCATCAGCTACAGCGTGGGTGGATTCACTGCTACGAGTAACTCAGAATTCTTGCTCGCTGGTTTCATCTGGCAAGGATTTGGAGTGATTGGGACACTGGATGCGTTCACCATTCAGGGAGATCTACTGTTCGGCGCATCCACCGCTGACTTCATCTACGATCAGTTGATCATCACAACAAGCATCGCGGGGATCGACTTTGCCCTGTACTGGGCTCAGCTCTCTGATGCTGTTCTCGGTGGTCCAGCGGATGGGAGCGTGCTACGGATGGCGGGGAGCATCGGAGACATCGATATCGTCAATTGCTTCGAGTTAGGCGCACAAGTAGAGGACAAAGACGATGACAGCTTCAACGGGATCACTATCTATCATGCCGCTACCGGAGCTCACAGACACTACGTGACCAACCCACTTGTCGTCGGACAGGGATTTACCGGTGAGAAGATCATGATCAGTAGGTGGGGCTTTGGTTGTGTGGAGGATATCGCCACCACGTTATACATGACCTGCCACGGGTTTGACTACATCAAGTTTGCCCTCACCGGGATCGAGACGGGCATTGACTGGTTGAAGTTCGATGTTGACCTAATGTTCCAACTGCAGACAAAGACCCTTGTTCTTACTCCTACCCTCAATCTGGGAGAGAACGCATGCATCGACCTGTACTCCCGGGTGCACACCCATCCGGCAGCGATAACATCAATTACAGGGATTGAGATCTACGGTCTGGGATTTACGACCACCTTAGGCAACGTCACAGTGAAGGATCTGACTGTGTTTAGCACAAGCTGTTACGCGATCACGACAGAAGAGTACGGAAGTGCGATCGAGGAGAAAGCGGATGCCTTGAAGTACGGACACGACTTCTACCCTGATTACTGGGAGATGTTCTCGATCGAGGTCACCGGTGATGGATGTTGTGGAGGGAGCTATACTTTCCTCGCCAACACGTACTTCAACAAGAACGTGACCAGCCTGTTTGATTGGGGGATGACGCATATCGAGGCAACGATGCCCATCAACACAGATCTCTTCCTCAACGAAGAGGTCGAAGTCGACACCATCGGAGTTGACCACGTTGGTCTCGGAATGAGCTTGAGCTGGTAGCGGATTGCTTGTGCAGTACTTGAACGACATAATGAGCTACCAACGTGTTGCGCGAAGACTAGTTCAAAACTGCGCATCTGTTCGCCTGAATGCACGTATATCGACGAACCGCGCGTTGGCCAAGAGTTTCCCCCTCCTGAGTCTCCTCTCTGCTGTTTTGCTGCTCTTGCAGCAGACGCACTATTCAAGTACCGGCAGAACCTGCCGCGCGTGCTTTCGTATATTTACCACGTCGTTGATGCACCCGGTGTGCTAACTGGCATCCTCTCCGCAGCAATCGGGAATGAGTTCCCGCTGTACATGCCTTTGCTCAACAGGAGGCGCGTGATCTTCTTGGCGAAGTCAAGAAACACCTGTAGAGACCTGCTATGATCTGTGGCACGAGGTTTGGGTTTGGGTTTGCGCGGCATCGCGAAGGGGGTCAGACAAGGTTGCCTATCAGGCCTTTATTCAAGTAGTCTGGCAGGAAGAGGTATCTGTCTTGGAGGCATTGTGGGAAATTGAATCATTCGTGGAAGGTGCGGCCGTGGTTGTGGAATCGTCGGATCGATACGATGAAATCTGCATTGTGATAACCCGCTGCGAAGCCAGGGCTGGTATGTATTCTGTGAAGATCGAACAGGGAGAATAAGAGGATGAACGAGCGACTGTTTCTTGCCATAAACCGCCTTTCGCATCACAGTGCATTCCTCGATGCGCTAATGGTCTTCTGCGCTCAGTACATTCCTCTCATTCTCATTGCCTTCCTTGCTTATCTGTGGACCCTTGCCAAACAGGCGGGAAGGCAGATGGCAGTTCGTGCTGCGCTGAGCGGTGGATTGGCGCTCGTGCTTGCTCGCATCGTTGGGATGTTCCACTATCAAGCGATTCCTTCCGTACTGGGGCTGGGGCGTCCACTCATCCTGCATGCGGCGAATAACACCTTTCCTAGCGATCATGTGAGCTTCTCATTTGCTATTGCGATTAGCCTTGTCTTTTCCCGGAGCGCGTTATGGCCGCAAGCTGTCCTCCTTGCGGTCCTTGTCGCGTTCGCGCGTGTTTTTGTGGGCGTTCATTTTCCGGCAGATGTCCTTGCTGGTGCTCTTGTGGGGACACTTGCCTCTCTCATCATCCACCTTCTGCGGCGTAAGAGTGATCTTGTTGCAGCTTGGCTCTATCGCGCGCAGACGAGGATACTGGCAATTCTTCTGCGCAAGCGAGGGTAAAGTGCACGCACTCGTTACAACGATTGATTCGATTGTCAATGGGATGGGGTATGCGGGAATCGCTGGGGCGATGTTCCTTGAGAGTTTCTTATTCCCCAAAGAGCACGAACGAATGAAACGGCAAATTCCCTCATCCCGTTTCTAAGTTTCATAAAGTTGAAGTAGATTACCAGTGCGGTCTTGACGCTTCTCCATGGAGCGTAGAATGTCATTCTTCGTGTTCTTTGTGGTGCTCGATGCCCGAGCGCTGCGAATCCAAGTAACCCTGCAGGATGAGGACGGCGGCGAGTCCATCGCGCAGGTTCTTTCGCTTCTTGCGCGATATGTCGGCCTGTATCAGCACACGCTCAGCCTCACTAGTTGTCAGCCGCTCATCGAATAGGATGATGGGGACGTTGCATGCACGGCGCAATTGATCAGCGAAGTCCTGCACTGCCCGTGCCATCTCCCCCTGTGAGCCGTTCATGTTAAGCGGGAGGCCGAGGACGATCCTTCCCGCTTCATGGTCGTGAGTAAGCTGGGCGAGGAAGGATAAGTCTTCAGCAAGTTTCGTCCGTATATGGACTGGAAGCGGGCTGGCCAGTATCTCGTCCTCATCGCTCAGAGATACGCCCAAGCGCTTGGTTCCGTAGTCGATTCCCAGGATGCGCATTACGATGAGTTAATCACTTCAAGCGCCCGTTTGACGAGCTCAGCGAGTGGCAGGTCCTCGCTGCGCAAGCGCTCCAACGCCCTCCGCGCTTCGGAGACGGAGAAGCCGAGTGACTTTCCCGTGAGTGCCCGCAGTGCGTTTTCCTCCTTTTGTGATAGCGGGATTGAGGCTCCGGTACCCAGGTCGCGGGTGAGCTTGTCGCGCAGCTCTACCAGGATTCGCTGTGCTGTTTTCCTTCCGATCCCCTTCACCTGCGTCAGCTTGTCCACGTCTCCGGTGGAGACGGAGAGGATAAATTCGTCCGGCGAGAAGAGAGATATGATCTGCAGGGCCAATCGCGGGCCGACTTGCCCCACCGGGAGCAATCGGCGGAATATCTCTCGCTCTTCGAGCGAGGGAAATCCGAACAACGAGAGGGCGTCGTCGCGCACGACTAGGTGTGTGTAGATCAAGCCTTCCTCCCCGAGGTGGTAGGTGTGGATAGCGCTAGCTGGGCAGAAAACGCGATAGGCTATCCCGGCGGTCTCTACTACGATGTGGTCCTCTCCGAAACGGACGATCCGCCCGGTTATCGCGTCAATCATGTCTCTCCTCCCAATGAGCGCGGGCTCCCGTAGCTTCCGTAAGTTCCCGCGTGAAGCGCTCGACGCAGCTTACCGGGAGCGCGACGAGGATGTGCGCATCTTTCTCGTACCTCACATCCTCCACCCGCGCCGGGTGGCGATGGATCAGCCCCATCACGCGCGAGCTGATCTCGGGTGGGAAGTGCACGGACAGTCTAATCTCCTGTTTCTTGGTGACGATCTTCGCTGCGGTGAGCGCCTCGGCCGTTGCATCACCGTAGGCGTGAATCAAGCCGCCGATCCCGAGCTTTGTCCCCCCAAAGTACCGCACAACGATGACAAGGACGTCGTACAGGTCATACTTCTCTATCTGCTGCAGTATGGGCAGACCTGCCGATCCGGCCGGCTCACCGGCATCCGAACTGTATGCGATCGGTGTGTCCTTGCCAAGGAGGCGGTAGGCGTAGCAGCGGTGCGATGCATCGTGGTAGGTGTGCCGCGTTTTCTCCAGCAGAGAACTCACCTCTTCAGGCGAAGAGACATGGTAGCAGACGGCAATGAAACGTGACTTCTTGCGCACAATCTTCGCTTGTGCCTCTCCATACAGCGTACGATAGGAATCGATCATGCTGTTCCCTGCAGGGAGATGTCTTGCTCATCAGAGAGGCTTTGCACGAGATCGAACGCAGCACGCACAGGGCTCTCCTGCCCCGTGATCAACAAAGAGACACTCCCCGCTCCGCTCCCGACTCCTCCACCCGCGATCTGACTTACCTGAACCGGGAAGAGCCGTTCCAAAGCGTCGATCTCGGTGATAACATGGCCGACGATCGGATGCATCCCACAAGGGGTCCCCGTGCACAGATCGATCCGCCCGCTTCCCATCTGCCGCGCCAGTTCATCGATTGGAGTGTGAATTGCCTTCTGTAGGCTGATCGGAATGACGACCTCCACTCCGCGTGCTAAGGCGATAGAGTAGTAACGACCGACCGTTCCTGCGGTACGTGAAGCCATGAGGACCCCAACGTCACCCCACGGGTCGATGGCGTTTCCTCCCTTGATGATCACGTCGCCAGCGGTGAGCGAGTCGAGGAGTTCCTGACGGTCAATCTCTATCTCTTCTCCGTTGCGGATAACGATCTCGTCCATCTCCCCCAGGCGCTCGTTTATGTTGAAGCGATCGTCGATGAAACCGGCGGCGAACGCACCGCGATCGATTGCCCTTTCCAGTATCTCCTGCGCGATGATGGCATTCGTCGTTCCCAAGGTAATGACAATAGTTCCCTTCTTGAGCGCATTCTTCACTACGGGGAGTACTGCTACTCCCTTGGCGATCATGCGTTTTGCCGCACCCGCACCTAGGACAACGCTGGCTTTCATCTTCCTCCTCTACTTGCCAAAGACGCTATCTATATGCTATAAGGTTCGCGGTGGCAATTCAAAACCAAACCAAAGGGTGATGCAACAGATGGCGTACACGAAAGACCAATACGAGCGCGAGATGCGAGAGTTTGAGTGGAATATCCCGGCAGATTACAACATCGTCGATGTGGTCGAGGACCATGCGACGAAGATGCCGCACAAGGTGGCCGTTTTCTGGGAGGACTCCGCTGGAAACAAGCGCGAGGTTACCTTCTCCGCATTGGCGGAGAAAGCGCGCCGCTTCGGTGCTGGGTTGATGAGGCTCGGGCTGAAGAAAGGCGATCCGGTGTTGCATGTTCTTCCCCGCCTTCCCGAGGCGCACATGGCCCAGTTAGGGACGTTCGTCGCCGGCGGGGTGGCTGTGCCATGCTCGGAGATGCTTAAGCCAAAAGAGATCGCCTATCGCTCGCAGGTGAGTGGGGCGACGCTGATCATCGCCCACGTATCAACCGCGGAGGCGGTGGAGGAAGCGCAGAAGGATTCGCCGCTATCGACAATGATCCTCATCGGCGGGAAGCGCGACGGCTGGGCCAGCTTCGACGATCTTGTGGCTGAGAACTCGGCGGACGGGGCAAAGGTTTCTCTGTCTGCCGATGACCCGATGACGATCAACTTCACGTCAGGGACTACGGGGAATGCTAAGCCTGTCGTACACAAGCATCGCTGGATGTATGTTCATAATCACATTACGGGCCGCTACTGGTGGGACGCATCGTCAGACGATGTGATCTGGGCGACAACCGCTCCTGGTTGGGCGAAGTGGTATTGGAGCCCGATCGGTGTCGCCCTGACAAACGGGGCGTCCCAGCTCATGTATAACGGCAGGTTTGATGGCGAGCGCTATCTGGAGCTGATGGAGCGTTACAAGATCACTAAGCTCTGCGCCACACCGACGGAGTACCGCCTGTTCGCGCAGCTTCCGGACATGAGCAAGCATAAGATCGTGTTGCGGGACGCGCTCTCCGCCGGAGAGCCGCTCAATGTTGAGCCAATCCAGGCGTTCAAGCGAGCGTTCGGGGTGACCATTCGCGACGGCTACGGACAGACCGAGAGTGTCTGTTTGGTCTGCAACTACCCTGGGCTGGAAGTGAAACCCGGGGCGATGGGCAAACCGACGCCGGGCCCGGGAGTAACGCTGATCGATAACCAGGGTAATCCAGTCAAGAAGGGAGAAGTGGGCGAGATAGCCCTTCGTCCGGACAGCCCAGCGATCTTCGATGGCTACTGGAAGGCACCGGAACTGGACAAGGAAGCCTTTTCCGGCGGGTGGTACCGCACAGGAGACCTGGCTCGAATGGATGATGACGGCTACCTCTTCTTCGAGGGGCGCGCCGACGACGTTATCCTCACCTCGGGGTACCGCATCGGGCCGTTTGAAGTGGAGGACGCGCTTGTCAGCCACCTGGCAGTGGTAGAGGCCGCAGCGGTCGCGTCTCCCAATCGCGATCGCGGAGAGATCGTCAAGGCGTTCGTTGTCTTAGCTGAGGGGTATTCCCCATCGGAGGAGCTCGTTAAGGAATTGCAGAATCACGTAAAGAGCGTCACCGCACCGTACAAATACCCACGCGCTATTGAGTTCGTGAAGGAGCTTCCCAAGACAACGAGCGGGAAGATCAAGCGCGCCGTACTCAAGCGCCGTGAATGGGAAGGATGGGATCGACATTGAACAAGAAATACGCGCTGGCAAAGGGATTGGTATTTGGGGTAATTATCCTCCTTTCCTCCTTTGTCGCGTTTTCCGGAGGGGTCGGCATAGATCTATCGGTCTGCACGGTCGACCTCTCCGGACCGTTTGGCATGGTTCATGGTGCAGCGAGTGATGCTCTGACAGCTCTTGGTGTACCTCCCAGTAGTACTGCATCAATTCTATCTGATCTGGACACGAGCCTGGCCGATATCGAAGAGGCCTACCCGATCGAGTATTTCCCGCTTCCTCTAGTCGGGGGAACGATCGAGTTTGGTCTTCCGTTCATTGTCATCGATAAAGTCGTCTTCTCGGGAGGGCTGCTCAACGATTCTCTCGTGCGTGGGTTCGCCGATATGGCAGGACTTACAATTCCAAAACCAATTGTTGATGATATGCAGATTGACTTTGGTGGGGAAACGGTGAATGTGACCGCAGATCTGAGCCTATCGGCGTTTAAGCTTACAACCGAGGTGGCAAAACACCTTGATCTGCTCGTTGCTGGTATCGACTTTGGATTGGGTGTTGACCTCATTCAGGGGAGCATAGTCCCCACGATTTTGCCCACTGCCCCAGGGCATCAAACAGAGGTCAATGCGGCGCTTTCTGCGCTCCATCTCGATGGAGGACTTACCTGGACGACATTCGCCGCGCACGTCTCCGCGCAGATCGAGGTCGGGCCACCGTTCCTTAGATTTGTGGTGCAGGGAGCGTACCTCTTGCCTATCAGTGAAGA
>JAYEFP010000039.1:0-3080 GCA_034715975.1 Candidatus Bipolaricaulota bacterium
AGGGGCAACAGGATGAGAAGGGAAAGAAGCGTGATGATGCCCAAGATCCCCATCTCCGCTACTACCTGCACGTAATCGTTGTGGGCCTGCGCAGCTCGTGGGATGTAGAAGCTATACGCTGCTCCCCGTGGAGTAGCGAGGAAGGTTGCCTTGTACTGGACAAAATCGAGCTTGTAGTTTCCCATCCCCACCCCAAGGAGAGGGTGGTCCTTGAACATCTCCCAGCCGACCCACCAGTCCCAGGAGCGGGTCTTTCCTGCATTGTGTGCCCACGCCCGCGAGATCCATGAGCCACCGTCCGCCGACAGGCCAACAACGGAGTTCAGCGGTCCCGAAGGTGCCTCAACGAGGAAGGTAAACGCGAGGACTGCGAGCAGGGCAATCAGCCAGATTCTGTTCTTCTTGATCGGCTCGACCGGGCGAAAGATCGCCCACGCAACAACAAACGCGATTGCCCCTGCAACCAGGCCAACTATGATTCCCGTTTGCTGCAATAGGAGCGCCGTGCCGAAGGAAAATGATATGAGCCCGATCGCAACGGTGCGCAGAATGCGAGACTTCAAACGAACAATCAGGATCACTGTAGGCAGTAGCAGGTAGGCGAGGAATCCGCCCAGGTAGTTGCGGTTCCCCATCGTGGAGATGACCTCGTTCAATCCATGCCCGCCATGTGCTCCACGCATCACTCCCAAGTACTGCAGCAGGCCGTACAGGGAAGCGAGAAAGGCCGAGGCGAGGAGCGCATAGAGGATTAGGTTGACGTCCTCCTTGCGTTTCACGAAATTCGACACGACAAGATAGAACAGGAAGAAGACGACGACAAGCACCAGGCTCTGAATTACTACACGGCCATTTGTTGCATTGATCAATGATAGCAGTGAGACGAGGATCAGTCCGAACGCGGCGTATGCGGGAAGCGGTAGGCGGATCTTCCACTCGTCCTTTGCCAGAGCTGAGATTCCCCAGAAGACGAGGAGGATCGATACACCGACGATGGCGAAAATCGTCTTGCCGTAGCCGTATTCGGTCACCGTTGGCCAGATGAACAGCGGGAGAGAGAAGACAAACGCCGCAATCAGGTAAACCATGATCCGATCATAGGGCACCTGGAAGTGATCTACCTTCAGTCGTTTGTGCTTGCTAGAACGTCCCTTCTTGCTCATAGTCTTCCTCTTATTATACGTAGGCATCGCTATCACCGGCAAGTGTCATGTGCGCAATCCTCGAGAGCTTGTCCATTCCTCCGAGGACGGAGATCAGGGGGCGAAGAGCCGGCCATAGGTCCCTGTGTGAGGCGATGGCGTGAATGAGGCGGCTGGGATAGTCGATATCCCCGTAGCGAGCAATCAGCTTCGTTATTTCCGGCCGGTCGATGGTGCTGAAGATGACATCGATTGCGTCATCTTCAACGTTGCCCAGCAGGCTTCGCGCTGCCCTACCGAAGCGAAGCTCATCACCGATTGCCTGGTTGAATAGTTGTTCATACACAGCGAGGTCGCTCTTTGCCGTCTTTCCCGCCAGAGCTGCCTTGGCAGCGACCTTCCCGGCAATACGTGCACACACGCCGCCGGTGTATAGCCCTCCGCCGGAGGATGGTTTCACCTGCCCCGCTGCGTCACCAACAAGAAGCGCGCCATCGGCGACTGCGTCGGGAGCAAGTGAGATGGGAATCATTCCCTGTATGCGCTCGACCTCCCGTCCGAACTTGTTCGATTGCAAGAAGCGCGACAGGAGTTCGTCTGTCCTCGTTCCAAGGGGTGCTGCCAGACCAACCCGCATGTGTCCCTCTTGCGCGGGGATCGCCCAGGCGAAGAACATTGGAGCGACGGACCTTCCGAAGAATATATCAACCTCGTCGCTCTTTCGCACCGCTCCGATGACTGTCGCTTGACTGGCAATGAGCATCTCTTCCGGTGGTGAAAGGGAGAAGGAGGAGGCAACGAGGCTTCTTGGGCCATCGGCACCGATTATCATCCTCATACGGACGTCTTCCTTTACCCCTCCCGCGACGAGTGATATCGATCCCGGCCGGGCAGAGGTGACACGGGTGTACGTGCGCACCTCGGCTCCCGCATCGCGCGCAAGCGTGAGTAGATCACGATTGAGCAGAGCACGATCGATCACGACCCCCTTGATCGCATCGGCATGCAGCGAGATCTCCACACCTGAAGGAGAATGGATGACACCACCGTGGATCTCGCGGATGACGCTACCATCGGAGGCACCAAGTGTCGGGAGAACACGCGGACTGAGGAGACCCGCACAGCGCGCTGGTTTGCCGGATCCATCCCCCTTCTCGACGAGAAGGGTACGTGCACCTGCTTCTGCGGCAATTCTAGCGGCCACCGCACCGATCGGTCCGCCGCCAACCACGACGACATCGTAATCCCGCATTAGTGTGCTACTCCTCCTCCCGCTTTGGCGGGCGAGCCATCATCTCATCGACCATTTCCGCTGGGCTTGCCTCCTCATACAGGATGCGGTAGACAGCTTCCGTTATCGGCATCTCAACCTTCTTCTCGCTGGCAAGCATGTGCACGATCTCTGTGGCGTAAACACCCTCGGCAACCATCTTCATGTTCCCGATGATTTGAGAGATGGGCTCTCCCCGCCCGATGCGAGACCCGACAAAGCGATTGCGACTATGTTCGCTAGTGCAGGTGGCAACAAGATCTCCGAGCCCGGATAGACCGAAGAAGGTCTTCTCGCTCACCGCAAACGCACGACCGAAACGCACGATCTCCGCCAGACCGCGGGTGATCAGTGCCCCGCGTGTGTTGTCTCCAAATCCCAGTCCGCCGGATATTCCGGTGGCGATAGCCATGATGTTCTTCACCGTCCCGCACAGTTCCACTCCACGGATATCCTCAACATAGTAGATACGGAAGCGGGGGGTGGAGAAAAGTCTTTGCAGCGTTCTTCCCAGCGTCTGATCGCGTCCGGCAAGGACCACAGCGGTCGGCATGTCGCGTCCCACTTCCTCGGCGTGGCTCGGTCCGGAAAGAGTGAACACGCCACGTGCATCGACCGCGTCAGCAATTATCTCGGACATCGTTTGGCGTGAATCGCGATCGAGGCCC
>JAYEFP010000040.1:0-3078 GCA_034715975.1 Candidatus Bipolaricaulota bacterium
CCGACCATCCAACTTCCCTTTATGGAGAGGAAAGCGTCCATCCTTCCTCTCTCAGCGGGAGAAGCCAAGCGCTCATCAGCACCATGCCCAAGTTCAGTGCCCCCACAGCAACAAGGACGGTTCCTAGGCCCGCGCGATCGACGAACACCGTCGCCAGGCTGAGGGCGAGCGGCTGCAACACGCCGCCGAGGAAGCTCGTGATCCCCATGATCCGGCCACGGTGAGCGCTCGGGAGCACCTGCTGAACAAGAGTTCCTAAGTACACACGCCCTCCGGTCCAACCCAGGCCGAACAGGAAGAAGACGCCAAGCGCGATCGGTAGGGAGAGCCAGAACCCGAGCACGATGAAGCTAAGGGAGTACAGGGCAGCTCCGCCGAGCCACGCAATCACCTTGGGCCAGCGGGCACCGATCGTGGCAGCAAGGAGGCTCCCGGCAAGCAGCCCACCGATCGTCAGACTCTGGAAGAACCCGTATCCCTCCGATCCGGCGCCGACGGCCTTAGCTACCAATGGAGCCATGAAGAAGAGCGGGGCAAAGACCACGCTGTTGCCCAGGTTCAACAGAATGTACTTGCGTAATAGCCGTTCTTTTGACAGGTAGCGTGTTGTAAATCTAAGGTCGGCAAACGGGCGCCAGCGCTCTGACGGTTTGTGGCTGTGGGCCGCGAGCCTCCAGATGAAGAGCGGGCTCATCGCGCCGAGGAAGTACGTTATCGCGTTGATCAAGAAGATGGGCCCCGGGCCCCACAGCTTGATGATCACCCCAGCGGCGGCCGCCTCTACAAGGTTGTCCACGCTTCCCCAGGAGCCCATTGCTCCATTCACGCGCAGGAGGACGTCCTTGTCCACGATGTCTGGGAGGAGCGTCCGATATGACAAGCCGGACGGAGTTCCCAACACCGCCTCCGCAACGAGGAAGAGCCACAGGTGCCAAATCTGTAGGACTCCGGTCGTGGCCAGGGCGAACAAGGCCAAGCTGACCACGCCGAGTAGGCCGTCCAGAAGGATCATTAGCACCTTGCGATTGAATCGATCGACGATCGCACCGGAGATCAGGCTCATCACGGCCATGCTAAACGTCCACACCCCGCCGAGCGAACCGACCGAGATGGCCGATCCAGTTATGGACAACGCCGTCCAGAACACCGCCACCTGGGAGAATGTTCCTCCAACGTCGACCAACGACCTACCAGCCAAGAATGCAATGATACGGCGATTCATTTCACTCTTCCTCTTCTAGAGGTTTATTGAACACTATTCCTAAACATATCCGTGTTTTTACATTAATAGAGCTAGGCCCGTTTACAGTTCGTGACATGGGCCTAGCTCCCGAAATCCACTACTACCGGATTGCGCAAGGCATAACTCCGTCTGAATTGCAGCTGGCTGGCATGGACGGAAGTCTTGCCTCAGCAATATCGTAGGCGCGCCCCTTCGCTAGGACTGTCATTGTTTCTCACCTCCTTTCCGCTGAGCTTTGGCTACACCCTCAAAGGCGAAGCGGATTCGCTCTTTAATGGTTTGCTTTAGAAAACACCGTTCCTTACTTGGACGACCTAATAGCCGGAGACATCCTCCCATGCACACGGGAAGCACTTCACACTTGCGACACTCGGGGTCTTGAAATGGATCCCATACCGCCCATGGCAGCATTCTCGGGTAGTCGAACTGAATTGTGCCTTGGTCGGTCAAGTATCCCGCGCGGTGTTCAGGATGCCCAACATCTTCTACACATTTAAATACGTCTCCCCGCGGATCAACTATGTGTGTATTAAACTGATATGCACCACAATAGACAGTGGCAGTCAAGGCAAAACCCTTTACCAAGCGAAAACCTCGTTCGTGCGCCTCTTTAAGAATCTCACGATGCACATCGGCGAAGCTACTCATAGA
The DNA here is from genome assembly GCA_034715975.1 of Candidatus Bipolaricaulota bacterium. GTDB lineage: Bacteria > Bipolaricaulota > Bipolaricaulia > UBA7950 > UBA9294 > M55B144. The sequence goes on from JAYEFP010000040.1 coordinate 1,895, forward strand.
AAGGCACTTAATCCCACTATCAGTTGCACGAGAGGTGGGAGAGACCGGGTAGAAGCCGAGGATAATCTTCTCTTTGACCGGCTCAAGAAAATCAAGGAGTTGCCCAGCAAGAGGAGCAGTACCATGGTCGATATTGACGCGAATCTTAAACTTAAGAAGATCCGCATTTTCAAGAATGTTATCCATAATCTGGGAGAACGTTCCTTTACCATTTGCTAACACACGCCTACTATCATGAGCCTCTGGAGGACCATCCAATGTTACTTGAGCAGCGTAAACCCCAAGCTCAGCAAGGGTCTTGGCCGTCGACGGAGTCAGTAGGTAACCATTCGTCGTTATTTCAGCTTTGTACTCAACGGTATATCTGTCACACAATCTTAGAAAGTCGGAACTTAAATCCTCTATGAGATCAAGTCGGAGAAGTGGTTCCCCGCCAAACCAGCTGATGTCGAACTCTCGCTTGCCGGGGAGCTCCCGATCTACAAATCGAAGGAGGTTCTTGCGAACTCCTTCCTCCATATCGATGTTCAGGTGGTCCTCATAACAATAGACACAGCGGAAATTGCAGCGGAGAGTGGGCAATATTGAAAGACCTAACGCCTCGTTCCCATAGCGAGCTACGTAGAATCGAAGCTTGAGATACGCCAATTCGTCAAAGTCGCTGTCGATGAGGAACCCATTGTTTTTCAATATCTCAAGAGTATTCTTCTCTTCGCCGAAGTATGGCTTATTTGGCTCTTTCAAGATACGACGGACGAGTTTGACATGCTCATCGTCCAATTGGACTAGTGCCGCTGTAACAAGGTTGGCTAAGAGGGCACCATGTCCTTCAGTTAAAAGAATGTTGTAATTAGATTCCTTATTTGTCATAAACCCACACTGCGTTTCATGAACTATAAAATAGTATTTAGATCCTATGGAAACTTGCGCGCAATATAACAACCATCACCGCAAGAATACCGATCCTCTTCTTTCACCTCCCTTTCTTTTGCCTTTTTCTTGCTTCTCCTTCCCAAAATTCATAGCACCATTTACTAGGGCTGTCTGTCAACTAGTTGACACAGCTTCATCGGCTTGATGGCATACAGCAATAAAAAGCAGATTGGCTCAGCCTTTCTGCGAACCGGGACATCTGTCACCGCAAAGATTGTAACCTTTTCTCGTCAAGAATGGTAATCTTGCAA
>JAYEFP010000041.1:0-3074 GCA_034715975.1 Candidatus Bipolaricaulota bacterium
TGAAAAGAGCATGTCTCACGCAGAGGCCTGCCTGCGTTGCGTTTTAACAGGCAGGTCGCAAAGGTCGCCAAGAAGGCATGGAAGAAAGGCTTGTCCTTGGCGATCTTGCCCCTGCCTGTGAGTGTCCCTGTCTGCGTGCGGACACGCACAGGCAGGCGCATGCAGGCAGGCCTTGAGCGAGCGATAGCAAGCGGGCGAGAGGAAAAGCTTATTTTTCGCGCAACGGACGCAAAGGCCTGTCTGTTCTCGGACTTCGACAGACAGGACGCCAAGAAAGCGCTCAGTCTCCGGAGATCTGCACTCGACGAGCCTGATTGTCGAGCAGTTCAATCCTGACAATGATGTCACTCAGATCGACGATCCCTTCCACCCGCGATGGCCACTCTACCACCGTGACACCCGCCGTTGGCGGGAGGAGTTCATCGAGCCCGACCTCGGCAAGCTCTTTCAGGGTCGATACCCGGTACGCATCGATGTGATGCAGCGATACCCTTCCCTCATACTCGCGTGCCAACAGGTAGCTAGGGGAGATCACGATGTCGGTGATTAACAGCCCCCGTGCGAGACCCTTGACCAGGGTTGTCTTTCCCGAGCCCAGCGGACCGATGAGCGAGATGACCGCCCCATCGGCGAGGATGGGAGCCAGGTCTGCTCCGATCTCCTCCATCTCAGCGGCAGTGCGTGCGATGATCGTCTTGTTCATATTATCGCCCTATGATCGCAAGGTGACGCTGATTTTCGCCAATTTCTTCTCCACTCGGGCGATCGCCTTTGTGACCTGCTCGTCCGTGAGGGTTCGATCGCTTGCGCGCAAAGAGATTTCATAGGTCAGGCTCCGCTTGCCAGATCCCACCTGCTCTCCCTGGTAGAGGTCGTACAGGAGAATCTGCTCGACTATCTTCTCCGAGCGAATGGTGTCCCTGATAGTCTTCTCGGGAAGGTCGTTCGGTGCGAGCAGCGACAGATCACGCTTGCTCATCGGAAAACGGGGGAGCGGTGTGAACGTTTCGTTTTCCTGTGCGAACTGGCGGGTCTTATCGAGGTTGATCTCAAACAGAATCGCGCGTGGCTGGCCGGGGAGGGAATCCGCTATCTGCGGCGCTAGTTCTCCGAACAGGCCAATTCTCTCCTTGCCCGCGTCGATCTCTCCCGCTCGGCCGGGATGGAGAAATGGTATCTTTGCTGGATCGATTGTCATCGGGACATCAAGCGTGCTCAACAGATTGGTGATGATCCCCTTTGCCGCTAAGAGATCGACCTCTTCCTTCCCGTGCAGGGGGAGGTTCGCGCGCCCGAATAAGACGCCGGCGAGCGACTCGCTCTCTCCGTATGCGGCGGAGAAGACGCGCCCCACCTCGAAGATCATCCCACCGTCGATCCGCTGGTTCAGGTTTGCCTCCACCACGGAGAGGAGTCCCGGCAGGAGGCTTGCACGCAGCGATTTCTGAGAAGCGATCATTGGATTGCGCACGCTCACCATGTCATCACCTGCCAGGCCCAAAGTCTCGCGCCATGTAATCTTGTCGAAGCCGTCGGTGATCACTTCGTTCATCCCTAACCCGGTCAGGATGTTGCGCACGCGATCCTTGTACAGCTCAACAGTATCTTTCTTTCCGAGCTTCAGGAGCCCGCGCGGTGGAATGGATGGGAAGCGGTCGTATCCGTACAGGCGGCCCACCTCTTCGATCAAGTCAACTTCGCGATCGAGGTCGCTGCGGAAGCTGGGGATCGTCGCGATCAGTTCTTCATTGTCTGCTTCGGTCGCGATCTTCAATCGTCCCAGCAAGCGGGCAATCTCATCTCGATCGACATCGATCCCGAGAAGCGATCTGACACGCTCGGTGCGCAGACGAAGCGCTGTATCTGGCAGCCTTCCCGGAGCGGAATCGATGACTCCCGTGTGTACTCGGCAACCGAAGAGATCCTGCAACAGATGAGCGGTGCGATCGGCAGCATCTATGACCCCTTGTGGGTCGACGCGGCGCTCGAATCTCTGCGAGGCTTCGCTGCGCAGTCCGAGGACGCGCGATGAGCGACGAATCGTGCTTGCCTCAAACGAGGCCGATTCCAGGAGCACGCGTGTTGTGTCCGCTCGGATCTCGCTTCTCTCGCCGCCCATGACTCCGGCAACGGCCAGCCCGCCGTTCTCGTCGGTGATCATTAAGACATCTTTGGTGAGGTCGCGCTCGACGTCGTCCAATGTACGGAACTTGTCACCGCTGTGCGCGCGGCGGACGGTGATCGTCTTTCCAATGCGGTCTGCGTCAAACGGGTGTAGTGGCTGTCCCAATTCGAGCATCACGTAGTTTGTAATATCGATCACATTTGCTAGCGGACGCATCCCTGCCTTGAGCAAGCGGTGCTGTACGCGGAGCGGCGATGCAGCGACGTGTATTCCGCTCATCAAGCGGCCGGTATAGCGTGGAGTGTCTTTATTGTCCTCCACGACGATGGAGAATCCTTCTTCATCGATCGATGGTCCGCTCTCGTGGATTGACAGATTGAGCGGCCGGAGTTTGTTGCCCGTGATCGCCGCTACCTCGCGGGCGATCCCGTAGATCCCCATGCAATCCGGACGATTGGACGTTACCTTAATCTGAAGGACGTAGTCGTCGAATTCCAGCAGCTCATTTATGTCGGTTCCCAGTGGTAGGTCGAGCGAGTCGTCGAAGTTCCAGATTCCCTCGGACTTTGCTTCCAGCCCGAGCTCGGCCTTGGAGCAGATCATCCCGTGTGATGTTACGCCACGTAGTTTGCGTTCACTGATCTTGAATCCGCCGGGAAGCTCTCCGCCGACGGTAATGACCGGGACGAGGCGTCCCTCGACCACATTGTTCGCACCACAGATAACGTCAATTTCATCGCTTCCGATGTCCAGGTGACACAGGGACAGATGATCGGAGTTTGGGTGGGGAGCGCTGCTCAGTACACGCCCCACGAACGCTCCGGTTACGCTGGGAACGCAGATAATCTCTTCCACCTCGAGGCCGGCAAGCGTCAGGCGTTCAGCGAGGCGCTTTATCCCCTCTTCTGTAATTTCGATATCGACATATTCAGCGAGCCAGCGGCATGGA
>JAYEFP010000042.1:0-11117 GCA_034715975.1 Candidatus Bipolaricaulota bacterium
ATCAACGATCCCTCATTGCCTGAAGCAATCAGCGCTAGGAACTCGTCGTCCTTGGCGAGCAGTGTGCTGTTCCCGATGCTGCTTGCAAGGATGTACTTATCCACGATGACTTCACTGGAACCTGCTCTGATCAGTGCATCACCTGCGCGTTCTACGCGCAAGAGAATGAGCTGATCGCTCTTCCCGCCATCTTCTTCCTGGCCTCTACCCCGCATGAGTGGAATAACCTGGAATTCCACGCTCCCTTTGTTCGTAAGTTCCCTGAAGAGCAACGGGATGAGCGCGTATGTGCTGAATGTCCCCAGAACAAGCGGGACATCCACCCCGAATTGTATCTCCTCCTCCTCGTTTCCTGAGATTACATGCGCCACATTATCAATAACTGTCCCTTCAACCCGGTGGCTTCCAATACCCAGCGGACCGTTTATTTCAAGCGTGTAGTGATCAGGACGAAGGTTGCAATTCAAGGAAACGTCCTGCGATAAGATCGCCTTGATCGTGGCAAAAAGGACCTTGAACGAGAATGTGCCGCGCGAGGTCATGTGGACACCATCTCCGCTTGATATCCGCAGTTCGTAGCTCTCCTCACCAAACTTTTTGTCGTTACCGATGATGGCCAGTGCCCCGGAAATAGTCCTCTCAGCGGGCAATGCGGGTTGCGCAGGCAATGGGATTTCATGCTCATCGATCTCACTAACTGACTCTGTCTGTGTAGTCGAAATAGGGACTGTCCAGTCTGATGGTATCGCTTTTGGCTCTATCGGAGCTTCTTCGTCTGATGCAGTGTGAGAGGCAACAAGCAAAAGGGTAAGCATCGCGACGGCAAACACGAGAAGCGGGATCCCGACAAGAAGAGCAATGCGCCATTGCTTGCGATGCTTGCTTGTCCGTTTCATTTTCACCTCAAGCTAGAATCTTGCAGGGAATCGGTCGCGAAAGCCAAGGCGAAGTCAGATCACAAGCCCCGCCTTGTGCAGGTATTCGGCATCGTTGTACGGAACGAATTCATGCCCGACGATCTGGTACGGTTCGTGTCCTTTGCCCGCGATAAGCACAACATCGTTTGCGTGAGCAAGTTCAATCGCTCGCCTGATTGCCTGCTCGCGGTCTACAATGCGCCCACACCTACTGCTTGAGGGGACACCTGCCGCAATGGCATCGATAATCTCCTGGGAATCCTCACTCCTGGGGTTGTCACTTGTGAGAATGGTGATATCAGCAAGCTCGCCGCTGATCCTTCCCATGACCGGCCGCTTGTCGCGGTCGCTTTCCCCGCTACAACCGAAGACGCAGATGACTCGTTCGTAGTACGGCCGCAACGAGAGGAGCATCTTCTCCAAGGAGTCCGGACTGTGAGCGAAATCGACGACTATGCTGACACCGCTTGCTGTCTTGAAGAACTCGTAGCGACCCGATACGCTGCGCGCGGTTGCCAGTCTGCGTGCGATCTCGGGTAATGGCATCCCAGCTTCCGCTGCTACAGCAGCAGCCGCAAGCGCGTTGTAGACATTGTGCTCACCGGGCAAGTTGATGTGTACAGAGACTCGCTCGTCGCCGTGTTCGATGGTGAACCTCGTAGATTCCAGTTCATATTCGATACTCGCTGCACGGTAAGAAGCTGGCTTAGCGATGGCGTAGGTGACCACCTTCGCCCGCGTGGAAGCGATCACTTGTGCGGCCACGGGATCATCAGCATTGATTATCGCTCGCGCTGTTGGTCGTAGGCTGCGGAACAAGAGCAGTTTCGCGCGTAGGTAGCCGGCTCGATTGGAATGAAAGTCGTAATGGTCGTGAGTAAGGTTAGTGAAGACCGCCGCGTCGAAGTCTACGCCGTTCACACGGTGCAAGGACAATCCGGCGGAGGAGGCTTCAAGGATTAAGTTCTTCTTCCCGGCAACGCGCGCATCGGCAGCTATGCGTTGCACCAATGGGCTCTCCGGAGTCGTGACTGCATGCAGCTTTCTCCCCTCGTTGCTCACCGTGCTCACAACGACGCTCTCCTCATCGCCAAGAAGATGCGCGACAAGGTGACAGACCGTCGTCTTTCCGTTTGTCCCAGTGACGCCCACGGTAAACAGATCGCGCGTAGGGTGAGAGAATAATGCAGCCGATAGTTGAGCGAGTGCTATCCTACCATCGCGGACACGCAAGTACGGCACCAAACATGCCACATCTGCTTCGCCAACTACGGCGGCTGCGCCACGAGAAATGGCATCACTGATGAAACCGTGGCCGTCGCTGACGAATCCCGCAATAGCAACAAAAAGATACCCTGGTCTCACCTCGCGAGAGTCTTGGGTGACACCGCAGATCTCGACCCCCGCAAGAGCGGGGTCCGGAACCACTCCGATTGCTTCGGCCAGAGATGTCAGGGATTTCGTGATTGAGAGATTGAATGATTGAGCGAATGAACGATCGCCCGAGTCGACGTTCATCCCGCCTTCTGCCTCAAGCTTCACGCTCATTTTCTCTCCCAATTGCTCAGTGATTCAATGCCTCAATTGCTAAGCCTCTCAATCGTTTAATCACTCAATGATTCAATCATCCGATTGTCTTTTCTCTCTCCGGCATACGGTAGAGGTACATAGGATAACCAGTCTTGGCTACACCAATCTCGTCTGGCTTCCACCCCCATATTGGGTGATAGTAGGAGACGATGCGCGCCCCCGGATGGAGCTCCCGCAGCAGCTTGTCTTGCAACTTGTAGTTTGCATCGTGAGAGAGGAAAAGGACAACGACATCGGCAGCATGCAGATCCACCTTATACATGTCCTTCCACACAATGCGCACATGCTCCTTGACTCCGGCAAGAAACGTCCATACCCGCGCCCACAGGACACGCGCCGGATCGATCTCGATTCCGATCCCCTGCGCACCGAAAAGCCGTGCGGCGGTAATCACAATACGTCCGTCGCCGCAACCCAGGTCAACGACGCATTCACCCGGTTTCACCGCGGCGAGGAAAAGAATCCGACGCACGGTCACCCGGTCGGTCGGTTGCCACAGGGCATCAAGACTGAGGTTCCACCCCACCCAAATAGCGGTCAGTAACGCCAGACAGATCGCACCACCGATGATCATCTAGAACGAGAAGCTGATACCGCCCTCGTAGATCGGTCCGTAGGTGATCACTTCGGAGAACCGAACGATGTAGTGGACATCAAGGAATAAGCTCACTGGCTCGGCAATAGCAATATGCGTCCCCACGAGCGCATTGAGCGTCCATCCCCAGTTGTACCCACTCGGTGTGAGAGCGACCCCTCCCCCTAGTCCGACAAATGGCACAAAGGGGGCGATTGGATAGTAGCCGCAGATTGTCGCGTTCATCGTCATCAGGCCAGCAATACCGGAGTTAACCGCAACTGACAACTGCGCTCGCATACCAACGTAATCTACAAGCGGTGTCTCGACGGTCGTCCCAATCATGATCATCCCCGTTGTGTCGATCCCCGCAGCAATCCCGATCGACGTCGCGTTTGCCCATACAGGAACTACTATCAACACTATAATTGCAGCAACAATGGTTCGTGTGTTCATCTTCTCTCCTTTTCCTAACTTTAGCACCATCGCCGCCGAAATCTGCGGCACAGGTCCAGAGAAGAGGGGTCAGATGTCAAGGGTCGTGATCTTGTCGCTGTTCTCCCAGATGAAATCACGCCGCAGGGCGACGTCGCTTCCCATCAAGGTAGAGAATATCTCGTCCGCCTCCAGTGCATCTCTGATCTCTACCTTCTTTAAAATGCGCTGTCCCGGGTTCATAGTCGTGCTCCATAGCTCGCGCGGGTTCATTTCTCCGAGCCCCTTGAAGCGCTTCATGGAGAAGCGACCATCATGCTGGGCACGATACTCGTCTAGCTCCTCGTCGGTGTACAGGTGGATCGTCTTTTTTCCTTCCTTTATCTGATAGAGTGGCGGTTTGGCGATGTACAGATATCCATGCTCGATGAGCGCCCGCAGGTAGCGGAAGAAGAAGGTCATGATCAGAGTGCAGATATGCGCACCGTCAATATCGGCATCGGCCATGATTATCAGCTTGTGATAGCGCAGTCGGTCAAGGATAAACTCGTCGCGGATACCAGTTCCCACCGCTGTGATCATCGCCTTGATCTCCGCATTGTCCAGCAGCTTTGCCAGGCTTGCCTTCTCCACATTCAACACCTTTCCTCGCAATGGGAGGATTGCCTGGAACGTGCGATCGCGGCCCTGCTTGGCGCTTCCTCCAGCCGAATCACCCTCAACAATGTATAGCTCACTCTTCACCGGATCGGAACTAGAACAATCGGCAAGTTTTCCCGGGAGTGCTGACGACAGAAGCGCTCCCTTGCGGCGAACCATCTTGCGTGCTTTGGCAGCAGCCATTCGGGCGCGGCCGGCATTGACCGACTTTTCGATGACCGTACGCGCGATCTTGGGCTTCTTCTGGAAGTAGAGGCCAAGCTGTTCCTGAAGAATTCCCCCCACCAAACCGGCAACCTCGGGGTTCCCGAGCTTCGTCTTTGTCTGACCCTCAAACTCGGGATTTTGGATCTTGATGCTGATGATCGCCACCAGCCCCTCACGCACATCGTTTCCTCGCAGGTTGGGATCGTCCTTGCGCAGGATCTTCTTCTCGCGCCCGTAGTCGTTGAGAAATTTCGTTAGGGATGACTTGAATCCGGTGAGGTGCGTCCCGCCATCGACAGTGTTGATGTTGTTCGCGAAAGCGAAGACGGATTCATCATAGCTGCCCGTGAACTGCATTGCGATCTCCACCGCGGTTCCCGCCTCTTCGCCACTGATGTAGATCGGCTTGGCGTGTAGAGTATCCTTGCCCGAAGCCAGTTCCTCGACGAAGGAGACAATCCCCCCTTTCGCCTGGTAGCGCCGGGAAATGCCTGTCTCCTCCTTCTCAAGGCTGATGAGCAAGCCACCATTAAGGTAGGAAAGCTCCTTCAATCTATGAGACAGCTTAGAGAAGTTGTAGTGAATCTCGCCGAAGATCTCCCTATCGGGGAGGAAGGTGATCATCGTACCGGTCTCATTCGTTTCACCGACGATCTCGAGATCGGTCGTTCTCCCACCACGCGAGAATTCTTGGTGATAGATGTTCCCGTTCCTACGGACTTCCACAAGCGTGTGCTCGGCAAGAGCGTTTACGACTGATACTCCAACGCCATGCAGTCCACCGCTGACGTGATAACTCTTGTTGTCAAACTTGCCGCCGGCATGTAGGGTGGTCATCACTAGTTCAACAGCGTTTATTCCCGCTTCCTTGTGCATTCCAACAGGCATTCCGCGCCCGTTGTCCCACACAGTTACTCGGTTATCGGCGTGTACCGTTACGCGGATCTCGCTGCAGTAGCCACCGAGCGCCTCATCAATCGAGTTATCAATAATCTCCTCGATTAGGTGCATCAACCCCGATTGCCCGCTGCTCCCGATGTACATTCCGGGGCGAAGGCGTACCGCTTCCAGATCCTCTAGTACCTTGATTTGATCGGCTTCGTAGACCATAACACCACCCGAGGTAATTATACTCAAACCCGCTTGGAATAGCAACAATCGGCACTTATTGCCGCGGCAAGAGGAGGAGAATCACCTTCGCTTTGTCGGGCTTCCATATAGGAGCGCACAATTAGGAAACCAGGAAGCTTCGAAGCCTGATGGAACAAGGAAAACATAGGCCAAGTCCCCCACATCTTGCACAGACACACCCGGCCTCTTGAAAGAAGAACGAGGGGCGAACCGCTGCTCGCCCCTCGCCTGCAACTTCTCTACTGATACGGCTTTACAATCTCTATCACATCAGGGGAATCGATCCCCAATCGCGCCAGCGTTTCAATTGTAGGGACACCATCGTTCGTCCACCCGCGCCGCTGGTATGCCGCGTCGCACAGCTTGTCGTACTGCTCCTCGCGGAAGGCACGCATAACCTTCACCTTCTCCGCTGTGCTCATTCCCGCTGGATCCACTCCGACCTTCTCCTTCATCTGCTTGTCGTAGCGTTCGGCGCGGGACTCGTACTCCTCCTCCGTCACCGGGCCAACGGAACGATAAGGGATCCGATCGTGCACGCGACGCCCATAGCCTAAGCGCAAGTTGAACACGCGCTGGAAGTTGTACACGCGCTCGGACTGGAGGATGAGATCGTCGGGGGCAACCTCGATTCCGGTGACTCCTGAGAAGAGATCGCAGTAGTTCTGCACATGCTCTGGCACCTTGGCGCTGTCGATCCCGTTGTAGCGAGTGCCATTGTCCGCCGGCTCAATATCGTTCCACGGAAGCTTGCATAGACCCATCAACCCAAACCAGGTACGCCACATCGGGAAGTAGTGGAGCGCCTCCGCCTTGTCCGCAAAGGTCGGGATCTGGTTGTTGACCATATCCATGAAGATCAGCCACGCCTCATCGTGTTGCGGTCCTTTAAGCGCCAAACCGTAGCCGCCCTGCATAGCGAGAGATTCCTTGGTCACGTATTCGGAGTACTCCATCCCCTTACACTCCATACCGATGTCATTCAGGAAATCTGGATCGGCGCCGTATTCTTTTACAAAATACTCTTTCATCCGCCTGATCCCTTGGCCAACGATCACTCCGAACCCCTCACCACGACCGATCTGGTGCAGCACCTCAAGCGCATCATCGACCTTTCCAAAGTGAAGATCTAGACCACCTGTCTTCTCCTTGTCCAGGATCCCGGCCTCGTAGCACTCCATGACGAACGCCATCCCTGTCGTGTAAGAGATGGTATCGAGCCCATAGGTATCACAGTAGAAGTTCATCTCTAAGACGAACTCAGGCTCGAAGATCCCCATGTTTGCCGACCCTCCGGCCGTCTCGTACTCCGGGCCATCGACGACAACGTGATCCCCTTTGTACTGGCCTGTACGAAGCTCGAAGCCATCAACGGCGTGCGAGCAGGACATCGTACACCCTATCCAGCAGCCATCTGGCGTTCCTTGTGTGAACTTCTCTCGCCAAACGCTCGATGAGATCTTGCCCGCATCGGGGTGGGATCCAAACCTGTAGTTCGTCACCGGTAGGAGATCGAACTCGTCCATGATCTCCACCAGATGCGAGGTTCCAACATGGCGCATGTCGTTCTGCGAGGAATCAAGGGTCAAGATCTCCTTGTTGATCTGTTCGCCGGCCTTACGCAGCCGATCCATATCCGCCGGTCCATTCTCGTCCGGCTTGACACCCGTGTGCTTCACCACCAACGCGGCGATCCCTTTGTCGCGAAAGACCGTTCCGATTCCACCGCGACCAGCCTGTTTCACGCGCGGTACCTTGCGTTTCATGTCGAAGAAGCTGAAGTTCAAGCAGCCGATGTACGCGTGCTCCGCCCCAACCCCAGCAGAAACAGTGGAAATGGCGAGTAAATCTCGCGGAGAGTCAGATTCGGCAAACTGGTACAGCAGCTTCTCCGCAAGAACGTGCGTGTTCACGTCAGGTTCGGTCGATTCGAGGATCTCCACCGTCCCCGCATCACCATCGATGAACACCATGACATCCTTGTCGCTCTTCCCTTGTATCTCCAGAGAGTCCCAGCCGGAGAACTTGAGATACGGGCCGAAGTATCCGCCGACATTGGAGTCGATCACGCTTCCCGTCGTGGGAGACACGCTAACAACGAGCGACTTCCCCGCACCTGGATAGGTAGTGATGCCCCCGATCGGCCCCGCCCCTATCACGATCTCGTTCTCCGGATCATCCCACTTCGTGTCCTTCGAAACCGCATTCCACAAGCGCCACAGACCAAACCCGCGCCCCCCGATGAACTTCTCCTTCATCATCTCGGTCACCGGGCGCGCTTCGATATTACCCGTACCGACATTCACATACAGCGTTTGATTCGCGTATCCACGCTCGAGCTGCACTGGCTCGTAAGACATCTGAGAAATGACCCTATACCCCTCACGTTCTGCCATCGATCCCTCCTCAATGAACACTTGCCTAGGTTAGTTGATTACTCTCGAAATGTGAGTTTAGGAAAAGGTTTGCCGGTTTGCAACAATCATTTCCCGGAGCTACGCAAGCAGTAGCTTGTGTGGCTAGTGGCATTCCGCTACCTTAAGGGATCATGGATCGTGCCCTGAGGATTGCGGGCTACACTCTTTTTGCCGTCGCGCTGGTGATCGCACTTGTCATTGTTATCTCTCGCGTAAGTTGGGAGGAAAAGAATCGTCGATTCATCAGTATTGCGGAGGATGTTGACGGTCTTTCGTTATCGCAGCTTGCTGATACGCACATCACCGCTGTGGCGGTACACGCGTCAGACCTCTCCAATGGAAGTTCTGTCTCTCTACAAGCGATCCGCGCTGCCGGCCTTGCCGCCGTTCTCATCGTCGATGTGAACTCACTGCCGCAAGCCGTAGATGACGGAGCCTTTGTCGCTTGGTGGGCGCAAACCAGCATTATGGAGGACGATCCGCTTGTAATGAGGCTTATGGACAATGACGTTCCTCTAGTATCCCGCGAGTTTTCCGCTCTCGATCTCACGCAAGTTCTGTGGGGCGAGGGGTATCGCAATGTCATTCGTGGGCACGAGATTTCAGAGGGGGAGCTGCGAAAATCGTCTCTTTCCGCCCTTGCTTCCCGCTGGGAGCGAGCCGTCCGCGAGCGAGGGATCCGCGCCCTCATCCTCACGCGGATCCCAGGCGACACACCAGCTCAGGCGATCGCCTATTACAAGGATGTCCTCTCACGCCTCGAAGCTTCCAGCTACCGCAATGGCTCACTCCCACCTTCACCACCTACCTACAGCCAGGCCGCTGTCATCCTCCTTCATCTTGGGCTTTGCTCCCTTCTCTTGCTCATCCTACTGCGATTGATCCCATCGCTTCCCGTTGCCGCACTCCTGCTCTCCGGTGCGGGCGCTCTCCTGTTGCTGGGCCTTGAGACGACCATCCTTTGCCAGGTAAACGCCCTTCTCGTTACCATCCTCGCCCCAACGTACGCCGTCCTACTTTTCCTTCCCTCGACAGAGACCGGTTGGCGCGCTGGATTGCGCCTGGTCCTAACTTTCATCGGCACATCACTCACTGCCGGGATCCTCCTCTCTGCCTTCCTATCGCAGCCGATCTTCCTGTTGAAGGTCGCATCGTTTCGGGGGGTGAAGGTTTCCCTCATTCTGCCGCCGCTAATCGGAGTTGCCGTCGCCTACCGAAGCAGGTGGCGCGGCTGGAGAGAATCGCTGCGTGTTGTGCGCAAGAACAGGCACTTACCCATCGGCAGAATTCTCTTTCGTGGTCTGATGCTTGCTGCTTCTGTAGGGTTGATCCTATTCATCGTCATGCGCAGCGGAAACGCGGAGGGGCTGGTCTCGGGAACGGAGACGAGGTTGCGCTCCCTGCTGGAGACGCTGTTCATCGCGCGACCTCGCTTCAAGGAATTCCTGATCGGACACCCGCTGCTCTTCCTGTTCGGTGCAAGTAAGGGAGACATCACATTTCATCATTATCGTCCTCTCTTGCTGCTCTTTGGTTTGATTGGGCAAGCGTCCATTCTGAACACTTTCGCCCATGCTCATACCCCTTTCCTGTTGTCGCTTCTGCGTACAGGTAATGGCCTCGTACTTGGGCTTGCGTTGGGAATGGTCCTGTACGTTGCGCTACACCTTGTGATGAACGGCTGGAGCACGTTGCGTGCACGCTGACGTGTTAGCGGCTGCGCCGAATGGGCTTCTTGCCTACCATCCGCGATGAAGAGGGAAAATGGACAAGAAGCTGATTGAACAGGGGATGGAGCTGGTTCTACGAGGAATCGGAGCCGAACAGCTGAACGATGAGGTGCTCAGTAACACACCTCGGCACGTAGCGGATATGTACGCCGAGTTCTTTGCCCAAGCTGACTGTAGCCCGTCGGATGTCCTCCAGGTACTGTTTGTGACGAGGACTACGACCAGATGTTCATCGACCAGATGGTCGTCAGCAAGGACATTCCGTTCTTCTCCCTGTGCGAGCACCACTTCCTCCCGTTCAACGGCGAGGCAGACATCGTGTACATCCCCAAGGGAAACCGGATCGTCGGCATCAGCAAGCTGGCGCGCGCGCTCGACATCGCCGCCGCCCGTCCGCAACTGCAAGAGCGGCTCACCTCTCAGCTTGCCGACGCGTTGATGGATCGTCTCGATCCCTACGGCGTTCTCGTTCGCATCGAAGCGACACACCTGTGCATGACATTGCGAGGTGTGAAGAAACCGGGCACGAAGATGGTCACCTCAGCAATACGGGGGATATTCCGCACCAATCAGGCATCGCGTAAGGAAGCGCTGACACTCATCGCCTAGGTTCAATTCGCCAGGCATCAAGCCGTGGATCGTCCGCCAGAAGAGGCGTGGCCATAACTGTTTGTGTCGTCTCGCCATGAGAAACCCGCAGAGCGACAGCCGTACCATCGTTATGGTCGCAGTAGCGGGCGGCGACCCCTGCGGCAAGTGATAGCTCCTCTTCGGATGGATCGCCCTCAACAAGGGTAAGCGGACCCATCACGTTGAGGGGTTCGATCGCGTAGCGCCCGCGCGCAAATCGCGCCAGCACCTCATTCTCCCGCTCGTTTCGTCCCACGAATACCTTGGCTTTCTCAGAGATCCGAAACTGGCGACCATAGCGGAGGATGACGAATTCATCAATCCCCATCGCATCCTTGCCCACATGCGAGAACGCATCGCGCAGACGCGCGCCGTACACCTTATCGGTGAGGATGCAGCCTCCAGCTGACTGTGGGTAATCGGTGATCCCGAACTCATCAGCGAGCCTCATCTGCTCTTGCCGGCTCCGTCCGGAGATGGAGAACAGATCACCTCGCGAGATCCAGCCCTCCTTGACCGGCAAGGTGTCGGGAAGGAGGTTTGCCGATAATGGGCGCAGCAGACGATCATCGAGGCCGCTCTCCACAGAGACTATTCCCATCGCTCTGCGATGCTGGGACATCGGCCGTTGACCGAGCACCTCTCCCGTAACGACGAACTTAGCGCCTTCCTCCTCCATCACCCGTTTGGCTGCCTGCAGCATGAAGATTCGACAGTCGACACACGGGTTCACCGCGGAGCCGTAGCCGTGACGTGGATGCTTGATCACCTGCAGGTGTTCTTCGGAAAGGTCGAGGGTGCGAAGGGGAATCTGAAGCGATCGTGC
>JAYEFP010000043.1:0-3046 GCA_034715975.1 Candidatus Bipolaricaulota bacterium
CCAAGTGTTGCGCCATGAGACCGCTACTGACACCGGCGATGATCGTCCCTAATCCTGCAATGGCATTGTACAGCCCGAGCGCTTGGCCGCGATACTGTGGCTGAGCGAGGCGAGATATCATGGCAATGCTGGAGAGCTGGAAGAAAGACCAACTGACTCCAATTCCAGAGAAGAATAATGACAATAGCAAGTGTGACGGAACAGTGTTCCATGCAAAGAGGAACGCACCGCCAAGGGCAAACAGTACAAAGCGCGCGATCAGTGATCCTGTCAGTACCGACTTGTTCCCCAAACGTTTGATACGCCGCGCTGCTAGTGGATAAGCAATGGCAACCGCGACGGTCTGGACAACGAAGCACGAGAAGACGGTCGATGAGGCAAATCCAAACTCATCAACAAGGAGGATAGGAAGCGGGATGAAGAAGAAGCCAAACGCAGTGAACGCAAGTAGCATTGCCACGAGGAATCTCTTCGTTTCACTCCTTAATCCCCCTTCTCCCCACAATAGCGCGGGAAGCCGACGGGGATTGAACCGGTGATAGAGATGAAACGGGGCAAATCGGGCTCGCTCCACAATGAAGTTTCCAAGTGCAAGGATTGACCCACGAAAACGTCTGCGAACAAACCTCGGACGAGTACGAGGAATCAGGCGGGAAGCTAAGACCGCCGCCACAAGCCCACCCAGGGCGAGGACGCCGAAGACGGATCTGATTGCAGTTGCTTCTCCGAGCCGCGGCGATGCCAGCGCCAGAGCGACGCTTCCAAAGATCAACCCGGATACCCACCCAAGCGTGCCCAGCTGGTTAAGATGACCGATTTTCCCTTCCCACAGCGACTCGTCGCGGTTCTCGATCACCAGAAGGACACTCACGGAAGCGTTCGCCACCCAGAATAGGCTGAGGATCATGTTGAAGAGGATGATCGACGCAAGCGAGTGTGCAAGCGCAATCCCAACGAAACTTGCTGCCACCATGGCGTAGCTGACGATCACGAATGGCTTTCGCCGGTGCGCAACATCGGACAGCCTTCCCCAAACGAGGCTTCCGATAACTCCCATCAAGCTCGCCAGACTCGATATGAGCCCGACATTCTCTACCGTGCCATGCAGTACCTGCGCCACCATCAGCGGCACGAGGATCGATGACGTACCAACAACAAGGTTTGCAAGCCCCATCGCCCCATACCAAGGTTCGGCTTCCCTTCGCCACTTTCTCATCAACGCACCCATTCCCACAGCCTCCGGTTCCACAAACAACGATCAATGAATCACGGAAGTCTACAACCACAATTCGCATTGTCAAGCGAAATAACGGATGTGGCATCGATCGTGATCAGTATCCGGATTGTCTTCCTGTCATCGATGAGGTCTCTATCCGCACTACCGTTACCTTCGCAAGGGCATCATCAGGGTAGATGTCGTCGTTTCCTGCGTAATGACTAACGATAGCATTCATTCCCTTCCGCTTCTCTGAAAGGTTGTGCAGAATAACGGCGGTCCCAGATCCAACGACACTCCGGTAGTTGAACGTGTACGAGCACGGCGTCTTCCCCGCCACCAGTGCATGATCGATGTCCACCTCGAAGGCAACCTTAGAATTTCTCTTTAGGATATCGAGCTTCTTCCCTTCATGAGTGCCGTGTATGTACAGACACCCGTTATCATAGCCAAAGTTCACCGGTATGACATAAGGGAGACCCTCATCACACAGGGCAACGCGGCAAACGAGGGCACGCTTGATGATAGCCTCGATCTGCGAGCGGTCAACGATCTCCTTCTCACTTCTCCTCATCGTTTCTTCCTCCGTAACGACAGATCGATATCGAGCTTTCGCGCTAGACCGTCGACCACTAGACGCGTGTGCTTGGCAAGCACCTTACGATCCTCACGGTCGAGTTTCCCATCAGAAATTTCGTCTTCAACCCGCGCGATCGCCTGTCCGATAACCCGTGTAGGGAGAAGCGCGCAGGCGGTGCAGTAGAAGGTCGTCGATCTCCCGGCGTTGTAGCCTGCAATCAGGCGCTCGGCGAGCAGGCGCCGCTCCCTCTGTTCGCTCAAGAATGATTCCAGTCCGAATTTCCTGATGTGATCAAGGTTATCGAGCGCCACCCTGTGACTGATGAAGCTATCGAGCCCCTCATCGAGCTTGAGCGCCCTTTTCAGTCGCGTGCACGGGTATTGCGAACACTCGGCGCACGTTAGATACCCGCGCGTTTGTGCACAGCGATAGACGGCACAATAAGTTCCCATGCGGCCTGCGGAACAGCCTTCACAGCGGCTCTTCGACCGCGACTGAAACCGAGGACAGAGGCCGCAGTACAGACCGCAGGTGCCGACGAGTTTCCGCTCTTCACGCAGCGTCGAGTCTTCCAACGCAGGCTACAGGTTCTGCCTGATCTGTTCGAGCGTGGCCTGTGCCTCCGGGGCAAGGGAGAAGAACCCCTGTAACTCGTCACATGGGTAGTCCGTGCAGTGAGCACAATTGCGCACTTTCTTCTCGATGGCGCAGGCACGGATCTTGCACTCGGCGCAGTGGCTCATGTGACGATCAGTGGTTGCCAAGCACCCGTCGCACGCACAGTCATCCGCAGTGAGCGTGGCGTTGAATTCCTTACTCCACTGCTCAGCGACCTTTTTGAGTGCCCCCTGGTCGTTATTCCGCGTTGCAATGTAGGCCGGGCACTCCGTACAGACGAGCCCGCAGTAGGCGATCATCTTCTCCATATTATCCCCTCTTTCTCGTATCGTACTCGCTGATTCGCCACAAGCAAAACGCCCACTGGCGCCTCGAAATCCAGGATGGACCCCTCAAGCTACGGCAGATCGATACCCTCGGGAAAGTAGTCTGATCGATATGCGATCAACGATCCCTCATTGCCTGAAGCAATCAGCGCTAGGAACTCGTCATCCTTGGCGAGCAGCGTGCTGTTCCCGATGCTGCTTGCAAGGATGTACTTATCCACGATGACTTCACTGGAACCTGCTCTGATCAGTGCATCACCTGCGCGTTCTACGCGCAAGAGAATGAGCTGATCGCTCTTCCCGCCA
>JAYEFP010000044.1:0-10998 GCA_034715975.1 Candidatus Bipolaricaulota bacterium
GCGGGGTAGGAACATCAGCCTCGATCATCTCTCTTCGCGTGACCCCAGTTAAAACTAGGGCGCTGTCAACTCCTGCCTTACTAGCTCCAAGGATGTCTGTCTCCAGACGATCGCCGATCATCAGCGCTTCTTCGGGTCTGCAACCTGCCTTTTCAAGTGCGATCTGAAATGCGATCATTGATGGCTTACCGACGACAGCATGGGGAGAGAACCCCATTCCCTTGAACGCTCCGATCACAGCTCCCGCACCGGGTTGTGGCCCCTCGGGAGTAGGGAATGTCGCATCGCCGTTGGTCGCGAGTAGCCTTGCACCCGCCAAGAGGGCACGCAATCCCTGCGTTAGGCGTTCATAGCTGAGCTTGCGATCCATCCCAGCGACGACCCATTCTGCCTCTTGCGGGGATACGAGCTTGTGCCCAGCTGCCACCAGTTCTTGGTCCAATCCCTCTTCTCCCAGTGTCCATACACGCACCGGCCCGTAGTGCTTACGCAGGTATACCGAAGCGATGAACGCGCTTGTGACGATCTCTTCTGCATCGATCCGGAAGCCTACGTTCCGGAGATTCTGCGCCACTTGATCACGACTGCGCGTTGAGTTGTTTGATAGTAGCAGTACCTTTCCTGTCTCTTGCAATTTCACTACTCCCTCAATCGCCCCAGGGATAACTTCACCGCCACGCACGAGGACACCATCAACGTCAAGGAGAAAGACACGGTAGGACTGAAGCTCTTCGTTTTCCATGTTCGAATAGTACGCAAGAAGTGACCGCACTTGCATCTACAGAGCAGCCAGCAACAAGAAAACAACAAAGAACATGGAGAGGATTGTGAGAATCGCCTCTTCAAGACGAAATATCCGCTGAGACAGATGCACGGGATGCCCACGAAGAACGAGATACACAAGGAATCCGGCACCGATAATAGCTACACTCTCGCCTGCCTGAAGGAGGCCAAGTGAAGATAGCACCTGACCTTGAGGGACCAACAGGAAAGAGAGCGGGAGGAACGCAATGATCGGTACAGCAAGGATGCTATACGAAATAGTCTTTGCCTCATTCCCCACGCCTCCATGCCGTGGATCGAGAAGCGGAATCAGCTTGGAAAATGAGATCACCGTTCCAAGGGATACAAAGACGAGGAGCAGGTGAATGGAAAGGGAATACGTGGAGGCACTGAGGAGTCCCTTGGCGCAGAACCCGGCCAGTGGAGGAAGGCCAGCGATCGCCAGCGTGCCCACGAGGAGAGCCATACGTGTCGCACGGGGAATCTTGTCCCTCAAAGCGATCTGCTGCGGAATAAATGCGCTTCCGGTCGTATTGACAACCTGCCCCGCAGCGAGGAACAACAGCCCCTTAAACAAACCATGAGCGACAGCGTAAGTGAGGCTCCCAGCTATCGCCAGCGGTGTTCCGATCCCTATTCCAATTAGTAGGTAGCCAACTTGTGAGAGGCTGTGAAATGCAAGCATTCGCTTTAGCTCGTAGGTAAACATCGCATACACCGCGCCGACAATTCCGGTTAAGGCTCCCGTGACAATCAGGGGAAGAGAAATGTCGAGAACCGTCGATAGTCGTAACAGGACGACAACGCCCATCTTGATCACTAGGCCGGACAGGAGAGCCGAAACCGCGGGCGAGGCGCTGGCATGCGCAGCAGGGAGCCACAACGAGAAGACGAAGATCCCTGCCTTGATCGATACACCGACGACAAGAAGCGTGGAAGCGGTAATCAACCACAGCTGATCTTGCATCCCAGCAACGCGCTCGACGAGAAGTGTGAGATTGAGTGTCCCCGTGTGGTAGTAGATGATCCCCACACCGAACAGGTACATCGCCATCCCAAGTGCAGCGAGGATCAGGTAATTCAGGCTCGCCCATATCTGTTGAGGCTTTCGTTCATAGCCGACAAGGAGGAAGCTCACCAGTGTCAGAATCTCGACGATAACGTAGATATTGAACAAGTCCCTGGCAAACACGAGAGCGAACACGGAGGCAAGAAGAAAATGCAGAAGAACGTAGAAGTACGGTCGCAGTCGTTCTCGCCACAGGTAGACAGTCACCGCAAGGGTGAGGAGAATCGCAAGGAAAGAGAAACCGACGCTGATCTTATCCGCCATAAGCTCGATACCGAGATCTCTCCCCCAGCCTCCAAGGACTATGGAGACCGACGTTCCACCCGCTACGCGAGCCCACAGAGAGCCGATGAGTAAGGCATCGACGAGAAGTGCAAAGGGCAAGAGTCTGCGTGCTCCACGCTGCCAGAGGAGGCTCAGCACGCCGAGTAGGAAGTGGCCGAGAGGGAGGAGAGCGATGATCATGACCTCTTCTCCTTCTCAACTTCGCGAGCGATGCGAACTGAGTCTGTGGTGTGGTAGCGCTCGACGAGGAGCATCACGAATACGAGTGCCAGCGCGAGAAGAGCAAAATTGATCACGATTGCGGAGATAACAAGCGCCTGTGGGAGGGGATCGACGTAGTTGACGGCTGGGCCGTGCACAATCGGCGCGCTCCCATTCTTGTCCGCGTTGAGCGAGACCAGAAAAAGGACGCTGCTACTGTCGATCAATCCGAGCGCGAGGAGCTTGACCACCAGATCGCGACGGATAACAAGAGCAACTAATCCGATCCCAAACAGGACTATCGCGATTGCCACACCGCTTATCGGTCCCATCAGATCTCCCCCCTGTGGTGGATAAACGAATAAATGACAACCCAAGCGCCTATAAATACCTTGATCCCGATCAATATGTTATAGATGGGGATTGTTCCCCCGCTGAGCAGTGAGCCTGCCTGACCCAGCGGAAGGAGATCGGTAAGCGGTAACCGACCAAAGAGAACGGGAGCACCAGCAAACATGATAATAAACAGCAGAATTCCCCATTCGATCTGCTCGATAATCTGCTCGTGGAACCTCCGTGCCACTACCTCGGCTCCCAGCGCGGCTGCGCACAAGAGGAGCCCGGTTCCTCCGACAGCTCCTCCACTGAAGCCTCCACCAGGGGACAGGTGCCCGAAAATGATGAGATACAGGCCAATCATGACAATCGGGCCAAATAGCAGGTCGGCAGCTATTCGCACTACCGGCGATTTCGCTATACTCTCCACGTTTGGCTTCTTACTCTCATCGACGTTCAAATAGAAACGAACACCGAGCACGGCCATGGAGAAGATCAGGAGCTCAAAGAGTGAATCGTACAGGCGGTAGTTGAGATAGATCCCACTGACCAGGTTCACAGCACCGGTCTCAGATGCTCCCACGGTTAGGTATGGGTTTCCCGCGCTTTCTCTCGCACCCTCATACCCTGATGTCAGAAACAGAAGCGTGCAGAAACCTAACACGAGTAATACTGCAAAGATCACTAGCGCGGTGCGCCTCATGACAGGTGCCTCCCAATAATCCTCTCCATCTCTCCGCTGCTCGACAAGTGCTCCAAGTAAGCGTTCAACTGCATGAGAAGCTTCGGCTGATCCGGGGAGACGAGAAATCCATAGGAAAACTCCCCTTCTACGCGCTCGACCGTGTAGCCGGAGGGGTTCAAACGAGAAGCGGCAAGGAAGCGGGCCAGATCCAGCGTGACGGATAGCGGCCTGTTCTCGCGAATGGCCTTCAACGTATCTTCAAAGTACTCCTCACGTTTGCGTTGTTTAGGATCACGCGATCCTTCGCGTGAAACGCGGTACAGGGCGGAAGGGAGGAATCCCGCCGTGATCAACTCTGCTTTATCACGTACCTCCCTGATGATTCCACCGGCGCCAACATCTGCCTCCCCGCGATTGAGAGCAACGCCCACATCATCACGAGGCACAATGCGTACAACAAGGTCGAGACCGAGCTCCCGGGCAAAGCCTGCAAGGATCTCCTCTTCCAGCCCGACCATGCTTTCTCCCTCGCGAGAAATCAGCCGTGGCACCTCATCGCAGACAACCACGAGGCGGCCGGTCTTACGAATGGCCAGGACGTAGGTGAACGTGACTAGCGCTGCTCCGATCGCCGTCTCCGTGATTGCCACATCCGGGGCATGGGAGAAAAGATACGTGGCTGCAAGGACAAGGCTGAACAGTCCCATTCCCATCACCGCTGTCAGTCGGCGCCGTTGCGATAGGGAGAAGATCGCAAGCGCGGGTAAAAGGAGAAGAAGTACAATACGCGCAGTCATTCCACACCATCTCCAGACCCATGTCGCCTGACAAACGCGCTCTTGGCGATACTGTGGGTAATGATCGGATTGGTTAGGAGGAGAAGGAGCAAGAGAAGCCCCAACTTCAGGTCATCGACCGATAGTCCGTTTCGTACTATCAGACCGATCAGAATCAGACCGAGACCCGCGTTATCCGATACTCCGCTTGCCTGCAAACGGGAATAGACATCGCGAAAGCGCAGGATGCCGATCGTTCCTATGGCGACGAAGACTAGTCCCAGTCCGATGAGAACATTACTGATCATCTATGTCCTCCTCCTCGTTCCATGAATCGCGCAAGAATGACCACGCCGAGGAAGCTCAGTGCCGCGTACACAATCGTTGCATCAAGATAGACGTGGCGCTTGCTGATGACTGAGATAAGGGCCAAGAGGACAAATATGCGGTTGCTCGCAGCGTTATACGCCAACAGCCGATCCCAAGCGTGTGGGCCGCGGACGAAAAGGTACAAAACGCCAAGGAGCGATAGCAAGAGGAGGCTTTCAACAATGATCATTCTTTACTCCTGGCAAAGATGGGCAGGAGCCTCTGTTCGAGTGACTCCTTGATCGTCTGCCAATCTCCCTTGTGCCCTCGCGCGCGCAGCCAGTGCACGTATAGGATGTCTTCCTCCAGCAGAAGCGAGATCGTTGATGGAGTAAAAGTTATCGAGTTAAGCAGAATGAATTGTCCTACGGGGTCCTCGATATGAACCGGCAGAGCAACGATTCTCCCCTCCTCTCTACCGCTCAGTATAAGCCTGCACGTGTGGAGAGTGGAGATTGTAAACCGCAAAGAGAGGACAGCGACGAACAGGATAAGAAGGTGAAGACGGCCGAGCAGTCTTACGAGTGATGGGATGTGAATCGAGGGAAAGAGGTGTTGCTGGAGGAGCGTGATTAGGGCAGCAGCGGCGATCCCGATGGCGATGATGACAGGGTCGCGACTCTGCGTTAGGGCAATCCAAACAAGAACCAGCAGCAAGAATACAGTACTCATCTCTTCCCCTCCGCCCGATGATCAAGCTACCCCTAATAATGGCGATCAGTGGATGATATGGCAAGAAATGGCAGCACTGCACTATTGTGCAAGAAGAAATACGAAGACGAACAGCCAAGAACAGCGATCCACCACGCAAGGCGGTGGATCGCTGACGTGTTCTATTGTTGCAGCCTAGTACTGTACGTACTGAAGCTTAGTCTCAAGGATATCGACGACCTTCTGCAGCGCGTCGAGTAACGCCCCGGTGTCGGGTTTCCCAACGAGGGTTTTGCCGTTCCGGGAAGCTTGAAAACGAGCGAACAGCTCCCGCGCTTGTTCCTGGTCTTCCTTTCCGTCCATGTTCCCAAGGCGCTGTGCCAAGCGCGTGGCAAACTCAGGATTATCGTCCTTCATCTGCTCCATCCGAGCAGCAATGCCCCTTCGTGTTGTGTCGTCCATCTGCCATTCTGGCTTCTGCTCAGCTGGACGCTGGTCAAGCACCGTTCTTCTTCGATCGTCAAGTCTCATTGCAGGAGAAAGCGCATTCTTATCCGGTGCTAGGCTACCGCCCAACGCCTTGCGAGTAAACATGAACGCATCACGTAACACCTCGCCCTGCTCAATGGTGAGGATTCCCTTCAACTGATCGAGTACCTGCTTAACGTTCTCTTGGAACGCCTGCGTCTGATCCGTCATCTGCGACTTAAAGTTGGAGAGCGCTGTCTCCAGGTCGGTGGAGCTGCCCGTGAAGCGGATCATCTCTTGAGTGAACGCGTCTTTCTTCTCCTTCAGTCCGTTCGCCTCGGAGAGGACTCCCGCCAGGATGTCATGCACCTGCTGCATCTGCATCGGCGTAAGATCAAGTTTGTTGATGGTGATTGCGATTCCCAGTTCGTCCACGTTTGCTGCTACAGTTGTCTGAGCGATAGCCGGTATGGCCGCAAACAACCCTATGGCAACCGCAACTACCAGTGTCAGTCTTGCTCTTTTCATGATGAACCTCCTTCATCGATTTACCGACATGCTACCTGGCATCGATGAAGGAGAAGCTGCAAAGTTGTGGTTATTCTGTGAAGAAGATCAGCCTTCGCTGTGAGGCAAACTCTGTTGTACGTTTCGTGCGCGCGCCCTCCGGTTTTCGTCCTGCTCGTAGGCCTCGATGATGCGCGCCACGAGCGGGTGGCGTACCACGTCGGCCTTGTTCAGGTTGACAAACGAGATACCGGGCACTCCATTGAGGATTGCGCGCACGCTCGCTAGTCCCGATACTCCATCCTCAAGGTCGATCTGCGTGACATCCCCCGTGATCACCGCCTTGGAGTTGAACCCCAGACGCGTGAGGAACATCTTCATCTGGATCGATGTCGTGTTCTGCGCTTCATCGAGGATGACGAAGCTGTTGTTCAGCGTCCGTCCGCGCATGAACGCCAGCGGCGCCATCTCGATCCGCCCGTACTCTGTCAGCTTCTCAAATTCCGTCGCGGGGATCATGTCGAAGATCGCGTCGTACAACGGTCGCAGGTACGGGCTCACCTTGGCTTGAATATCTCCCGGAAGGAAACCCAGTTCCTCTCCTGCCTCCACCGCTGGGCGAGTAAGAATGATTCGCTTTACCTTCTCTTTCTTCAGGTAGTCGATCGCCATTGCCACAGCCAGATACGTTTTTCCCGTTCCCGCCGGACCAATGGAAAACACGATGTCGTTATCCCGCATCGCCTGAACGTAGCGGTGCTGGCCGACGGTCTTTGCACGGATCTCCTCCCCCCAATGCGTCACTCGCACGACGTCGGACAAGGCGCCTTCGACCGAGTTCCCGCTCTTTATCTGCGAAATGAGGTAGCGAACGTCGATGATGCTAGGGATGTGGTTTGATTCAACGATATCCAGCAACTTCTCAAAGAGCGAGCGCACCTGTTCAACCTCATTAGGTTCCCCCTCGATGCGCACCGTCTCTCCTCGCGCAACTATCTGCGTCGAGAAGGACTTCTCGATCTCCTTCAAATTACGGTTGAACTCGCCGAGAATGGCAGTTGATTCCGTGTTGTCGCGTAGCCTTATCTCTGCACTTGTCGTTTCAAGCATCACTCATCCCCCAACAGGTATCCATCTTGCGCGCTGACGATACGCACCGCGATCTCATCGCCAGGATTGTGTTGCATAGCCGTATGCACTTGCACACTAATGTATCCGCGTGTATACCCACGCCATCCATCCTCAGTCTTCTCTTCCAGCAAAACGCTGAGCGTCTCTTTGATGTAGCTTGAGAGGAGATCCTGCTGCAACCTGCGATACACCTGCTCCGCCTCTTCCGCGCGCGCGCGTTTCACCGCTTCTGACACCTGATCACGCGCTCGCGCCGCGATCGTCCCGGCACGCGGAGAGTAGCGAAACAGGTGCAGGTTTGCAAACCGCACCTGTTCGATCATCGAAAGCGTCTGCCGAAACGCGGCGTCGTTCTCCCCGGGAAATCCCACAATCATATCCGCCCCGAACGTCGCCTGCGGAATGTCACGCCTGATCAGTTCTACTCGCGATAGATAGAACTCCCGGTTGTAGCCGCGCGCCATCGCCCTTAGCACATCGTCGTCCCCGCTCTGCAGTGGGATGTGGAAGTGCGGGCAGGCGCGATCGCTCCTGGCAAATGTCCTGACGAGTTCATCATCGATCCCGTAGGGGTTGATCGATGCTAGCCGCAGCCGGCGCAGGCTTTCAATTTGCAGAAGCCTCTTGCTCAACGAGGCGATGTTGCCATTGGGAGAAGAAAACTGCGCCAGGTTGATCCCGGTGAGGACGATCTCCGGATAGCCATTCTCTACGAGCCTGCGCGCCTCATCGATGATTGCCGTGATGGGCTTGCTGCGCGACGGACCGCGCACCTGCGTCGTGCGGCAGAAGGTACATGCAAAGTCGCAACCGTCTTGCACTTTCAGAAAGGTTCGGACGCGACCGGCGTGTCTCGATATTCGCTCGTTTTCCATAGGCATCGGTCTTACAGTCGGCAAGAGACCCGTCTCTCCAGCCAAAGCACGCTCAACAGCTTCATTGACGCGTGTCTTCCACCCATTTCCGGCAATGAGGTCAACTTGATCGAGCCGCGACAGGTCACTCGCCACCGCATCTCCCACGCAGCCGATAACAATGATCTTCGCGCTAGGGCTCTCCCTGTGTAGGCGGTGGATCGTCTGTCGCGCTTTACGCTCCGCGAGCGAGGTGACGGTGCATGCGTTGACTACGTAGACATCAGCATCACTTGAGACAATCTGGAAGCGTGGAGTCAGCAGCTCACGCATCATCTGAGTTTCGTACTGATTGACGCGGCAGCCAAATGTAATCAACGTAATTCGACGGTCTGTGAGGTTACTTTTCATAGGCAGATAAAGGATACACCGCATCGTGGTTCAGTCAACAAACACGGAAAACTGTTCACCTTGCGCTATACCGATGAAGCGGGTATACTTGGTTCTAAATTCCGATAGCAATTCATTCGCATTCCAACTTAAAACATAGATTGCAATCAACCCGAGCTGAGGGTGCGACTTGGCTCACCGGAGCCAAGGAGAGTTTTTTGAATTTCGAACAGTTTTCGTTTGACCGGCGCATTGCCGCCGGAGTAAAGTCCGTTGGTTACACAGCCCCAACCCCAATCCAGAAAAAGGCGATCCCCATTATTCTTAAGGGACGCGATATTATCGGCCTGGCCCAAACCGGAACAGGAAAGACGGCCGCGTTTGTACTGCCGATTCTACAACACCTGCTTCAAGGGCCGCGCGGCAAGGTAAGAGCATTGATCGTTGCTCCGACACGCGAGCTAGCCGAGCAAACCCACCAGGAGATTATCAAACTGGGACGAGGCACAAAGATACGGAGTGTCACGATCTATGGCGGCGTGAGCAAGGGACCGCAGCTTGCAGCGCTACGCCGAGGAGTGGAAATCGTTGTTGCTTGCCCGGGCCGCTTGCTCGATCATGTCAATGCTGGTGCGCTGGATCTTTCGCACGTAGAGATACTCGTCCTCGATGAAGCTGACCGCATGTGCGACATGGGATTCCTCCCAGACATTAAGAGAATTATCAGACAGGTGCCGGAGAAGCGGCAAACGCTCTTCTTCTCGGCGACCATGCCCAAGGACATTCGTGTGCTCGCTAGTAGGATTCTCAATAATCCGGAGACGGTGCAAATCGGAATGATTGCGCCCGCAGAGACGGTTTCTCATGCCCTCTACCCGGTGCCCGAAGCTCGCCGGAAGGAGCTTCTCATTGCGATGCTTCGCCGGACAGCGACTGCCCGTGTTCTCATTTTTACGCGGACCAAGCACAGAGCTCAAAACCTTGCGGTCTACATGAAGAAGCAGGGATATCGTGCGACAGCGCTGCAGGGGAATATGACCCAGAACCAACGACAGCGGGCGATCAATGGTTTCCGCAACGGAAAGACCGACATGCTTGTGGCCACCGATATCGCGGCACGTGGGATCGATGTGTCGCAAATCTCACACGTGGTCAACTTCGATATGCCAGACACGGTCGATGCTTACACTCACCGAATCGGACGCACTGGCCGAATCGGGCGCTCGGGCGAAGCGTTCACGTTCGCGGTTCGCGGAGACAGTCTGATGGTCCACCAGATCGAAAAGACCTTAGGAACCAAGCTGGAACGTCGCAGTGTTCCCGACTTCGACTACGGCTCCGGGTTCAACCCCGAACGGCAGTTCCCGCGAAGGAGCTCGACGTCATCGAGACTTCCTCGTTCCTTGGGAAGCCGAGGCTCGCGCCGAAGAAGCTACCGCTAGAAATATATTTGGTCATTTCCATAAGATGTTGAGTGCCCCCAAGCAGCCAAGCGCAACTGGGATGCGTAAGGTTGCCGGGGTGCTCTAATGGGTTGCGCAATTTCCAACAAGGACACCGTTTCGCTGTGCCTAGTACGGAAGATCCTTGGCTATCGTAACGAGTGTCTCTTTCGTCTCCAGCCGTTTCAACACATCGAGCGCCGGCTATCATACCTGCGGCGGTCATCCTCAAGCATCTCGAACTTGTACAGGGCGATGACCTCCTCCGATTGGTAATGTTCTCTTGCAGCGTGAGGCATTTCTCGTGTTCTTTGCTGGCATGTTTCCCAAGGCGGCGTCTATCTAACCTCCCGGATAACATACCGTTTGCGAAACGATCAACTCTACCCGCAAGGGCTTGCGCCACAAAGCAAGTTTGTGAAGCCATGCAAGTGATGCTTTTCAGCATTCGAATGCGGTACTATCTGTGTTCGGATCGAAACGACGCTTTATCAGTTCACAGGAGGCTTACCATGGCTAAGTCGAACGACAAACAGAAAGAGACCAACAAGAAGAAGGCTCAGAAATCCCTCAAAGAGAAGCGTGCCGCGAAAAAGGCCAAGAAAGCTCAGAAGATCTGAACGAATTGAAGTGGTAGACACTCTCGATCGCTAATCGAGAGCAAGCAACGCATTCTGATCAAGCTGCGCGATCTCCCCCTCGAAAAACACACGGGGTATGAGATCACAGGTGGATCTTGTTGCCCCAATCAGCCTGTTTTTTTTGCACCATCAGCCCTCGATGATACGAGAGGCACCCGCTGCGAGGTTCCTAGCTAACAAGCGAAAGCAACGGTCGCAGAGAATTGCAGCTGTTACTCCATCGTTTGGTTCCTTGTTCTATCGAGTGCGTAGTGTTTTCTGATCCCTGTACGCACAGAAAGGAGGTTCCTCTCGCGAATCGGTGCAGGAAAAGGGCAGGTAGATAGTTGAAAGCATAGGTCTCATCGGGTACTTAGAAGTGTAAGACAAACCAAAGTATCTGAGAGGAGACCCATACTTGTAGAGAGTTT
>JAYEFP010000045.1:0-3043 GCA_034715975.1 Candidatus Bipolaricaulota bacterium
GGTCGTTCGGTTTCCCTTGGACAATCAGTGATGCGACCGCTCCAGCTGCTAATCAGCCGAGCCCGCTCATTGTCCGCGGCTATCCAGGAACAATGAACGAGGGGGGATCTGTCAAACTCTACGGAAAGGTGACTAATCCGGCATGTACTTCCGTCTGCTTCACCTGGAAGGCGAGCAAGGGATGGTTCGAGGATGCGGATACTTTAACGCCAGTCTACCACGCACCGATGTCGGATCGTTTTGGTGGTGAACAGGCTGCGATTACGCTCACCATCCACGACGCCTACGGCGGTGAATCTTACGACCAGATCCGAATCCACATCGATAACCTGAACTATCGTGGTTCCTCCGCGGCGAGCTCGTCGAATAACTGGATGATGAGGAAGCCGTAGATCGACAACGAGTAATCAGATATTCTCGATGTCGCCCGGGTCGGCAAAGTAGGAGTTGCTGACCTGCCAGCGCTTGATTGCGCACCATCCCCAGGGTGCGTATATGCCCAAGGTTATGATCGACAGGAGGAGTATCTTCAACCACACGCCGAAGATGCCCATCCCTGTTCCGGTGAACACCAATTGCTTGCCGTCGATGAGCGTATTCTTGGCGATCCATCGCTGCTGTGCCACGTATGCAACAGGCCAGAGCAATCCGCATGTGATTGCAGTGAGAACACCTGTCCAGATTGCAAGCCAGAGGTAGCTCCCACCGGTTCCCAGAAACTCGAATTTTCCGTGCATTGCTTGCGCCTCCTCGTTCTTGCCATGATACGCTTGCAGAAGATTCCCGTACAAACTTGATTGATTCAAAGGGGTCATTGACGGATCTTGCGTGACCCCCTATAATCCTACGTGCTTGGCGGCGTAGCCAAGTGGAAAGGCAAGGGACTGCAAATCCCTGATTCAGCGGTTCGAATCCGCTCGCCGCCTCTTGCTAATCTAAAGGGTGGTTAGCTCAGCTGGGAGAGCGCATGCTTGACGTGCATGAGGCCAGAGGTTCGAGTCCTCTACCACCCACCAGCTTTTTCTTCGGCCATCTCCTGTTGGTATCCTGATACGTGCGGCGTCTTGTCTTCTCTCTTGGCTACCACAAATGGCAGCAAGCGTGTATTATCATTGGCTAAGTGCAGAAGCTCATATGCATTGCTGGTAAAGGAGGATGTGATGGATATCGTGGACCTAAAGAAGAAAGCGAACAAGCTGCGGGGGGATGTGCTGCAGATGGTGACCCACGCCAACTCCGGTCACCCGGGAGGGGCGATGGGGATGGCCGATGACCTCACGGTCCTCTACTATCGCTACCTGCGGCATGATCCACAGCATCCCGATTGGCCAGATAGAGACCGCTTCCTCCTCTCCAACGGGCACACTTGCCCGATTCTCTACGCGATCCTTGCCGATCGGGGCTACTTCCCGCGCGAGGAACTGTGGCACCTGCGCACGTTCGGTGCTCTTCTGCAGGGGCATCCATCAACGGCGTGGAAGATTCCCGGCGTGGAGATGTCGAGTGGATCGCTGGGAAACGGCCTCTCCGTTGCGGTGGGTATGGCCCTTGCCGCCAAGCTCTCCAAGAAGGACACGCGCATCTACTGCTCGATCTCCGACGCCGAGTGCCAGGAGGGGCAGCCGTGGGAAGCGGCAACCGCTGCTGTGCATCACCGTGCGGATAACCTGTGCGCCATCCTCGATTGGAACATGTGCCAGATCGACGGCTACACGAACAGTGTGATGAACGTGGGAGATCTCGCTGCCAAGTTCGAAAGCTTTGGATGGAACGTGCACGAGATCAACGGCCACGACTATGACGCGATCATCTCCGCCTACGATGAGTTCATCGCAAATCTTGGTTCTGGCAAGCCCACGCTTATTGCCTCTCACAACATCCTCGGCAAGGGTGTCTCGTTCATGGAGAACGAACCAAAGTGGCACCACGGAGCGCTCTCGCAGGAGCAGATGGTGAAGGCGTTCGCCGAGCTTGGCCTGGGTGAACCAAATTGGGACGAGATCAAGCCCTAGGCTCAACGAGAAGTATGAATGGAGATTACATTGACAGAACCCTTTGAGCATAACCCAATCTGCAAGATGCTTGGCATCCGCTATCCGATCTTCCTTGGAGGGATGGCGCATGTGTCGCGATCCCCGCTTGTTGCAGCGGTTTCAGCTGCAGGGGGCTTCGGGATAATCGGCTCCGGCGGGATGCCCCCAGACGTACTCGCTGAGCAGATCGCCGATGTTCGCAGCAGAACCGATAAACCGTTTGGCGTTAACTTGATGCTGATGGACCCAAACATCGAGGCGCAGTTGGAGGTCGTCCTGCGCGAACGAGTGACGATGGTGACAACCGGTGCGGGGAACCCCGCCCCGCACATCGGGCGGTTGAAGGAAGCGGGGATCAAGGTCTTTCCCGTGGTCCCGGCGGTCTCGCTCGCACGGCGGGTGGAGCGCGCTGGCGCTGATGGTGTCATCGCCGAAGGGACAGAGTCCGGTGGACACGTGGGCGAGGTGACGACGATCGTTCTCGTCCCGCAGGTGGTGGACGCCGTTAGTATCCCCGTGATCGCTGCCGGAGGGATCGCCGATGGACGTGGCCTCGCCGCGGCGATCGTCCTGGGAGCACAAGGAGTGCAGATGGGCACGCGCTTCCTCGCCTCATGTGAGGCCCCTGCACACGAGAACTTCAAGAATGCTATCCTGAAAGCGAATGAACGGGCGACGCTCGTCACCGGGAGGATCCTCGGTGCGCCGGTCCGCACCCTGTCAAACAAGATGAGCAAGCAATTTGCCCTCTACGAGCGCGAAGGACGACCGCGCGAGGAGTTTGAGACCTTGGCTGTCGGTGGGCTGCGTCGCGCGGTCTACGACGGAGATACCGAGATGGGATCGCTGATGGCGGGACAGATCAGTGGGATGATCAACAAGATCGAGCCCGTGGAGGCGATCATCACAGAGATGGTCTCCATCGCAAGAAAGCTGCTCCCGGAGGGGAGGCTGTGAGGCGTGGTCGTTGCCAACGAAAAGACGCTGCACGATCTGGAGTTTGATCGTCT